>JBMCIT010000034.1:0-9490 GCA_048616715.1 Tangfeifania sp.
TGTAAAAAAGGACCAGGTAATTCCTAAAAAGTATTTGATGCTCGAAATTAAACCTTTAAGAATGTAAAGCTTTCCGAATAAAATATTGTGTATAGAAAAAGCCGCGTAACATAGTTTGGGCGGCTTTTTCTGTGAACAAAAAAAGGCTGTTGTTTCCAACAGCCTCCTAAAAATACCAACTTAAACTAATCGCGTTGTTTCGAACCTTTTCTCTAATTCCAGTAAATTATGTTTATCATCCAGTCTGCCACTTCCAGTTTCGGTCCTGTAATGTTTTCAAGGCATGAGGCAATCGCTAATTCTGTTTTTTCGTTATATATGACTAACTACGGGTGCAAAGGTTACATCTCTTTTGGGGAAAAAATACAAAAAGTAAGTTGACGGAGTAAAACTCCCGGCGAATGACGACTTCTACCGGTAAATAAAAATACCTTGAGGTATGAAATTGTCGAAATCTGTCGGTAAGTGGCGAAAAATGCCAAAAACAGCCGATCCGCTGCCCGACATGGAAGCGTAAACAGCTCCCAGTTCATAAAGTTTTTCTTTGAGCATTTTTATTTCAGGATATTTGGGGAATACAGTTTTCTCGAAATCGTTAACAACTGTATTTTTCCACTTTTCAATGGGCAGCCGGGGTAACTCAGCGAGGTTGAAGTCCGGTGTTTTCGGGATGATGTTTTTATAGGCTTCGGGTGTGCTTACTGAAAATGATGGTTTGAGGATCACTGTTTTGTAACCTGATAAATCAAGTTCAATTTGCCGAAGTTGCTCTCCGGTACCTGTTGCAAAAGCAGGCTTGTTTTCAATAAAAAATGCACAATCGGCCCCCAATTGTGCGGCGTAATGTTTGAGTTCATTGATATTTAAACGAAGTGAAAAATAGTCATTGAGCATTTTCAGGGTGAAGGCAGCATCGGAGGAGCCACCTCCAAGCCCTGCACCAAAAGGAATTATTTTATGCAGGTGAAACTGGATTGGGGGCAATTCAAAATCCTTTTTCAGCAAATGCAAAGCTTTCATTACCAGGTTGTCTTCCGGCTGACTGTCGACCAAAATTCCGGATGCTGTGAATTTTTCCTTTTTTGATTCCGCCATTTCAAGTGCATCAGTAAGCTGAACCGGGTAAAAAACCGTTTCCAGGTTGTGGTAACCATCCGTCCGTTTTGAAACCACATGAAGGCCGATATTTATTTTTGCATTCGGAAAAACTATCATAACTAAAATTCCCCGGTAAAACCGGGGAAAATATTTGTTTATTCTTTATTCATCAATTCATATTCTTCGGGTGTTCCGCAGGTGCAAATCAGATGGCGATCGCCCCAGGCATTGTTTACGCGCCCCACCGGGGGCCAGAATTTATGTTCCCTGAGCCATTCGCGGGGCCAGGCTGCTTTTTCACGTGAATAAGCATGTTCCCACGAATCGGCACTGACAACCAAGGAAGTGTGTGGAGCATTCTTCAACACATTGTCTTCTTTGTGGGCAGTTCCGTTTTCAACTTCTTTTATTTCATTAAAAATGGTATTCAATGCATCGATAAACCGATCAATCTCCTGTTTCGACTCACTTTCGGTGGGTTCAATCATTAATGTGCCATGAACCGGGAAGGAAAGCGTGGGTGCATGAAACCCAAAATCGATCAAACGCTTGGCGATGTCTTCTTCAGTAATTCCGGCAGAAGATTTCAGGTGGCGGCATTCCATTATCAGTTCGTGCGCCACCCGGCCGTTTTTTCCGGAATAAAGAATTCCGTAGTTTTTTTCGAGCGCTTTGGCTATGTAGTTGGCATTTAAAATAGCCAGTTCAGTGGCTTTTGTCAATCCTTCGGCGCCCATCATTTTTATGTATCCGTAGGTGATTGTAAGTACCGATGCACTGCCCCAGGGAGCGCCGGCCACTGCATTAATTCCAACGTGGCCGTTGTTTATAACCGGGTGCGACGGCAGGAACTCCACCAGATGTTTGGCAACTGCAATCGGACCAACTCCCGGGCCGCCACCGCCGTGAGGAATGGCAAATGTTTTGTGCAGGTTCAGGTGACAAACATCGGCGCCGATAATTCCGGGTGTAGTCAGACCAACCTGGGCGTTCATATTTGCGCCGTCCATGTATACCTGTCCGCCATTCTTATGAATTATTTCGCAAATTTCTTTAATCGACGACTCAAATACGCCGTGAGTGGACGGGTAGGTAACCATTAGGGCAGCAAGCGAATCTTTGTGCTCCGCGGCTTTCTTTTTCAGTTCTGCCAAATCGATGTTTCCGTTGTCGTCGCATCCAACCACCACCACTTTCATTCCGGCCATTACTGCACTTGCCGGATTGGTACCGTGTGCCGAGGAAGGAATTAAAACAACATCCCGCTGGTTCTCGCCCCTGCTTTTGTGGTATTCGCGAATCACCATCAATCCTGAATATTCCCCGGCAGCTCCCGAATTCGGCATCAGGCTGACATCGGCCATGCCGGTAATTTCAGCCAAATCACGTCGCAGTTCTTCCATCATTTCATGATAACCGCGTGCCTGATTTTTGGGAATAAACGGATGAAGGCCGTTGAATTCAATCCAGCTCAATGGAAGCATTTCTGTGGCAGCGTTCAGTTTCATGGTGCACGACCCCAGCGAAATCATCGAATGTGTCAACGAAATATCTTTGTGTTCAAGCCGCTTGATATACCTCACCATTTCGGTTTCCGAACGGTATTTATTGAACACCTCCTGGGTCATAAATTCTGATTGCCGTGCAAACTTTTTTGCAATTTTATTTCCGGCAGGATATTCAAGGACAGTTTGCCATTTTTTGTTGGCTGCTTTTGCAAAAACCTCCAGTATCCAGGTCATGTCCTCACGGTTGGTTGTTTCGTCGATGCTGATTCCCACTTCACCGTTTTCAAAATAGCGGAAATTCATTTCCAGTTCGTGCGAAAGCCATTCAATATCTTCGCGTTTCACATGTTTTGGCAAGCTAAACCGAATGGTGTCGAAAAAGTTGTCATTCAGTTGCTTATATCCCAGTTTTTCTATCTCCCGGGTGAGAAAGGCCGCAATGTTGTGAATTCTTTCAGCAATCATTTTTATTCCTTCCGGTCCGTGATACACACCAAAAAAACCAGCCATAGTAGCCAGCAGGGCCTGTGCTGTGCAGATATTGGAGGTGGCTTTTTCGCGCTTAATGTGCTGCTCGCGGGTTTGGAGTGCCATTCTGAGTGCACGGTTTCCCTGCATGTCTTTTGAAATGCCGATAATGCGGCCGGGCATATATCTTTTAAAAGCTTCGCGGGCTGTAAAAAAAGCGGCATGCGGTCCGCCATATCCCATCGGGACACCAAACCGCTGGCTGTTTCCAAATGCAATATCAGCGCCCCATTCTCCGGGTGGCGTTAAAACAGCGAGTGAAAGCAGGTCGGTGGCAACTGCTACTTTAATTTCTTTATCGTGCGCTTTTTCAACCAACCCCGAATAATCATGAATTCCGCCATCTGAATCCGGGTATTGCAGAATCACTCCGAAAACGTCATCCGAAAATTCGAATGAACCGGCTGGCTGTATCATTAGTTCTATTCCGAGCGGATTGGCCCTTGTTTGCAAAACATCCAACGTTTGGGGCCACACTTTTTCATCGACCAGAACTTTATTAACGCCGGCTTTTGCCATTTTACGCGAACGCAAATTGTACATCATAACCATTGCTTCTGCGGCAGCAGTCGATTCATCGAGCAGTGAAGCATTGGCAATTTCCATGGAGGTAAGCTCACAAACCATGGTTTGGAAATTCAGCAAGGCTTCGAGCCGGCCTTGCGAAATCTCGGCCTGGTAGGGTGTGTAGGATGTGTACCACACCGGGTTTTCCAAAACATTTCGTAAAATTACAGCTGGCGTGATGGTATCGTAATACCCCATCCCAATGTATGTATTGAAAACTTTGTTCTTATCGGCAAGATTTAAAATCCTTCTGAAATAGCGCCTTTCAGTCAGCCCTTCCTTTAATTTGAGAGGTTCTTTCAGGCGTATGTTTTTCGGAACAGTTTCATCAATCAACTGCTCCATTGAAGAAACCCCAACAGTTTCGAGCATCTCTTTTATTTCGTTTTCGCGTGGTCCGATATGCCGGTTAACAAATCTGTCTTGAAACATGAGCTTTTTTATTATGGATGAATTATTTGCAATATTATTGTTTCGCCGGAATGGAAAAAATGATTTTAAACCATTTCCTTTTATTTTGAGTACGATTTTTTAAACCTGTGAGATTATTAATTTTTTTTTTTACTTCGCCGGTTCATGTTAAAAACGGATTGGATTGCTTTTCAAATCCGAGGGTGGTTTCCGGCCCGTGCCCGCAATAAACTTTTGTTTCGTCAGGCAGTTTGAACAGTTTTTCTTTAATTCCCGAGATCAAAGTTGCGTGATCGCCGCCCGGAAGGTCGCTTCTGCCTACACTTCCGTGAAAAAGCACATCGCCGGCAATCAGTATTTTTTCTTTTTCAGAATAAAAAACCACATGCCCGGGTGAATGACCCGGAACATGAATGATATCCAATTCCGTATTTCCGAACTTCAGTTTTTCATCTTCAGAAAAAAATGAATCAGGCGAACTAACCGGCTTCATGTCGAAACCAAACATTTTGCCCTGGTCAATGGCTTTTTTTATCCAGAAAGCATCGTCCGGGTGGGCCACAAACGGAATTTTATATTCCTCCCTGATAAATTCCACCCCCATAATGTGATCGAAATGACAGTGTGTATTGGCAATCATTACCGGTTTCAGGTCATTTTCCGAAATGTAGTTTTTTATTTCATCGTGTTCTACCGGAAAGTAAAACCCGGGATCGACAAAAATACACTCGCCGGTTTCGTCTGATATCAGAAATGTATTTTCCTGTAACGGATTTACCGTAAACTTTTTAATTTCAATCATAAGTACCTAATTTACTGTTCCTTTTAATAATGGAACAAAAACAAAACCACCATGTTTTTCGGTTTTGAATTCTTCTTCTGAAATCCGGTCGACCACAATCATTTCCTGACGGTTTGATTTACCTACCGGAATAACCATGCGCCCGCCAATTTTCAGTTGCTCTTTTAATGCAGGTGGTACCGAGGCAGCTCCTGCTGTAACCAAAATTTTGTCGAACGGCGCAAAGTTGGGGAGCCCGGCATAGCCGTCGCCAAAAAAACAGGCCGGATGGTATCCGATTCCGGGTAAAAACGACTGCGCTTTCAGGTACAATTCTTTTTGGCGTTCGATGGTAAAAACCTTTGCACCCATCTCCACAAGAACGGCTGCCTGGTAACCGGAACCGGTGCCCACTTCCAGTATTTTGTCGTTTTTTTCTACTTCCAGTAGCTGGGTTTGAAATGCAACAGTGTAAGGTTGTGAAATGGTTTGCCCCGAGCCGATTGGAAAAGCCTGGTCTTTATAAGCAAAATGAATAAACGAACTTTCCATAAACAGGTGGCGTGGAACTTTACCGATGGCCTCCAGTACTTTCGGGTCCCTGATGCCTTTCACTTTTAAACTGTTAGCCAGTTTCTTTCGCATTCCCTGGTGACGCAAATCATCCTTTTCTGTCATTTTGTGTTGAATTATTTTGCAAAAATAAGGGATTCGCCCCGATTTTGGCTAACCCTGTTCAAACAATATTAACATTTAAAGTTGATAAAAACATACCGGTTTTCGAAAAAAGGAAGCCGCTGAATCCTATATTTGTAGCATGCTGAACATCGGATTAATAGGAGATATCAAATTACTCGAACCTTACGCTAAAATGATCCACGATCATTCGGACATCCACATTTCCGGAAAATCGTCGGTGGGAACCAATACAAATCCAGCCAGTTTCCGGTTTTCAATTCCTGAATTTAATCGTGTGGAATTAATCGAGCGCTGTGATGCTTTGGTAATTAACAGGTTTTCGCTGCTGTCGTTTTCTACCCTCTGCAACATTATAAAAAAATCGAAGCACATTTTTGCGGCTGAATTTCCGGCTGTCAGCATTGAAGAATGCCGTGAACTGGCAAAGCTTGCAGCCGAAGCGCAAACGGTAGTGCAGGTAAACAATCCGCTGTATTTTTTGCCTCCCGTTCAATGGTTAAACAACAACCTCAAAAAGCCGGCATACATCGATATTTCGTATTTTAAAACTGATTTTGAAGAAACTACTGCTTTATTGTTGTTGCTTTTTATGCTGAAGGATATTACCGGTGCCGAGCCAAAAAAAATAAGTGCCCTTTCCTTCCGGAAAACGGCCGGTGAATTTGAATTCAGCAATGTGAGACTTGAATACGGGAATGCTTCCATAGTGAACATCAATTTTGGAAAATCGAACACAGACGAATTTAAAATCAGGGCCTGGGCAGCAGGTCAAATTGTATCGTTCAATATGCTGGCTAAAAATTACAGGTACAACAGTGCATCTGCCGATTTAACTGCTTTCAGGGGCATAAACGAATTTGATAAATTTGTGGAAAGTTCATTAAGGAAATCAAAAAATTTATCTTCCCTAAACGATTATTTGTCTGTTTTGCAGATTGTTGATCGCATAAGAGCCAGGTTGGAGCAATTTTCTGTTTCATAATCCTGTCAAAAACTTATTTTTGCCGCAATATTTTTCCGGGCGGGGCGTTAAATGTACGAAGTTGCATTTAGCGCAACTTCCAGACTGAACTTAACCGGCGGGTAATGAATAAAAGATGGCAGGTTGCCAAATACATATTTTTTGATTTTCTGGCTGCAGCTATAAGCTGGACAGCTTTTTTTGTCTACCGGAAAGCGGTTATCGAACCTCAGCGTTTTGGCATCGATATTCCCATCGAATTTACGCATCGTTATTTTATGGGGTTGGCAATCATTCCGCTGATTTGGGTGCTGTTTTATTATATCACAGGATTTTACGACAACATTTACCGTCGCTCCCGGCTTCTGGAACTGGGCCAGACTTTGCTGACATCCGTAATAGGGGTGGTGGTTATTTTTTTCGCGCTGATTCTCGATGATTTTGTAGGTTCTTACAAGAATTATTACAACCTGTTTTTTACACTTCTGGGAATGCATTTTGGATTAACCTATATTTTCCGATTAGTTCTAACCACACAAACCATTCACCGCATCCATAAACGAAAAATCGGGTTCAATACACTTCTGATTGGCAGCAACGAAAAAGCGGAAAGGATTTACAATGAAATGACCCGTCAGAAAAGGCCTGCCGGAAACCTGTTTGTCGGTTTTGTGGGCGTTGAAAACAACGATGACCGTCTTTTGAAAAAATATATTCCCCAATTGGGCAGATTGCATCAACTGAATGAAATAATCGAGCGCAATAAAATTGAAGAGGTAATTCTTGCCATAGAAACCAAAGAACATGAAAGGGTGAGCGAAATACTGACAGTGCTTGAAAACCGCCAGGTTACTATTTGGGGGATTCCTGATTTATACGATTTTCTGTCGGGAACCGTAAAATCGAATGCCATTTACGGCATTCCGCTCTTAAAAATTTCGAACGGACTGATGTCCGCCTGGCAGGAAAAAACAAAACGGCTGCTCGACATTGTTCTTTCGATTTTTGCGGCAATTATATTTCTGCCCGTTTTCCTTGTTTTGGCAATTATCATAAAAAGCACATCAAAAGGGCCGGTAATTTACAGGCAGGAAAGAATAGGGCGGTTTGGCGAACCTTTTTACATTTATAAATTGCGGAGTATGGTGCAGGAAGCAGAAAACGGCACACCGGAATTATCGAGTGAAAATGACAGACGGATTACAAAGATCGGTCGTTTTTTGCGCAAAACCCACCTCGATGAAATTCCCCAGTTTTTTAATGTTATCAAGGGCGACATGTCTTTGGTCGGGCCACGTCCCGAGCGAAAGTTTTACATCGATCAAATTGTAAAACAAGCCCCGCATTACACCCACCTGCACAAGCTGAGGCCTGGAATTACATCGTGGGGGCAGGTAAAATACGGTTACGCTTCCAATGTGGATGAAATGCTTGAACGCCTTCAGTACGACATGATCTACCTGAAAAATATTTCGCTTTACATCGATTTTAAAATTCTGATTTACACAATTATGGTCAGTTTTAAAGGAAACGGAAAGTAATTGTAAAATTAGAATGGATTCAACCCAAATTTTTCGATTGATTTATACTCGGCCCCGGCAGGTTTCAATATGCTCTGGTAATAAATGACTTCGTTTATTTTTACCTGCTGAATAAAACTGTTTCTGTATTCATCCATTGTTTGATAGAAACGTGATTTGTCTTTCAGGTATTTGATTCTTCCTAAAGTGAGGTGCGGGTTAAACTCCCGCTGTTCTTTTTCGAATCCCAGTTCATATAATTTTGCATCGGTTTCAGCAGCGAGTTGTTTCAAAACTTCATGCTTTTCAATATTTACAAACAGAACTTTGGGCTGCCGGTTTCTTTTGAAAAAGCCAACTCCTGTTAAGTCAAACTGAAATGCAGTAAAATTATCAGCAGTTTCCCGCAAAACTGTTTTTACCTGATCAACCTGAACCGGTGATGTGTCGCCAAGAAATTTCAGGGTAAGGTGTAAATTGTTCTTCTCCACCCATCTTATTTTTTCGTGGCCAAAAGTTTTTTTCAGGAGGCCCAGCAACTCAATCAGTGCAGGTTGTGGCTCAATTTTTACGGCAATAAAAGTTCGTATCGGTTCAGGCATTTCACAACATTTTTTATAAATATCCTACTTCAACCAGGGTAACAATTTCCTCGAGCATCCTGTCCTCACCTTCGGGGTCGTATTCGGCTTTCAGGTCGCTGCCAAAAAGGCGTGCAATTCCCTGCCAGAAAAAAGCGCTGAAACCGCCCCTGAAATCTTTCAGCAGCCTGAAGGAAGTCCGGCTGGTTTCGCGGTCAATCAGTTTCAGCAAAATGCGTCCCTCGGAAATGGTCATTTTTTTCAGTTCATCTTTATATTGCGACATTAATTCATCCTCGAGGTTTTTCATTAACTTCCGCCGGTCGCTTTGTTTCTCGAGGGCAAAATAAACCGGTTCGTATTTTTCGAGCAGCCGGCCTGCTTCTTTGGCATAGGGCAGCACTTTTTTCACCTTATGCACATAACGGTTATAGCGCCGTTCGTGCCGTCGGCTTTCAAACTTGCGGGGTGGCATCACCCAAACTTCTTTAATGTTTTTATGAATAACTGTGTCCTCTCCTTCAACAATACCAATCATAAAGTCTGTTGAGTCTTTTTTCTGTGCCCAAACAGCCGGCAAAGTCAGCAACACAAACAATGTCAGTAATCCGTATTTTTTTAAAATTCTATTCATTTATTGTTTTTGTAAACCGCTGTTAGCTTCGTACAATAATTGCACCGAAGCAGTTCATCTGTAATTTTTCCTGTCAGATCAAAAAACATATTTCTTAACACGTTTCAAAAACAAAACGAAGATATCTCATTTCAATTATAACCTGTGCAAAGTTTATATCTTTGAGGCGATTTTTACAACTACAACTGGAATTCATGAAAAC
>JBMCIT010000035.1:0-9342 GCA_048616715.1 Tangfeifania sp.
GTGGGTATTACTTTTTTGCAGAATGAGCTCATAAACACTTATTTTAATTTTTTATAAAGTTTGCCCGACAAAAATAAATAAAATAAAAACACAACCCGGTAAATGGATAATTGTATTATTGATATTCCAATGGATTAATTTGGAGGGTAGTTTTAATCTTGTTTATGTTCCTCTTCAAACTGGTGCAGCAGCCGGGCATATTTTCCGCCGTGTTTCAACAGTTGTTCGTGGTTGCCCCGTTCAATAATCTGGCCGTCTTCCAAAACCAGAATCGTATCGGAATTTTTTATGGTACTGAGACGGTGTGCCACCGCAATTACGGTTTTTGTTGAAAAGATATTGGCAATGGCTTTCTGGATGTACTGTTCGGTAATTGAATCCACCGCACTGGTTGCTTCGTCCAGGATTATCAGTTCGCTGTTACCTGCAATGGCCCGGGCAAAGGAGATCAACTGCGCCTGTCCTTTCGAGAGATTGTCGCCGTTATCCTGAACGACAAACCCGTAGCCGCCGGGCAACTGGTCGATAAAATAATTGGCGTAAACAAACGAAGCTGCCTGCTCTACATCAGTTTTGGAAATCGATTCACGGCCCAGTGAAATATTGAATTCAACGGTATCATTAAACATGTAAATATCCTGCTGCATTATTGAAATGGTTTCGCGGATGCGGGCAATGGGCAAATCGGCAAGTTCTTCACCATTTATTTTTATTGAGCCGCGATAACCGGTGTAGGTTTTTGCCAGCAGACGAATGATTGTCGATTTACCCGAGCCCGTTGTCCCGACCAAAGCCAGGCGGTCGCCTTTTTTCAGTTTGAAAGATATATTTTTTAATACGTCCGGTGTGTCTTCAGCATAGCGGAAGTAAACATTTTTGAATTCGATTTCCTGCAGAGCAACCGCTTCCGGTGGTACATCCCCAGGTTCAGCGGTAGGATCTTCCACCTTCTGGTCAAACAATTCGCTGATGTGCTCGAGCGCCGACATGGCCCGCTGAATGGTCGATATTTGCTGGGCAAACTGCTTTACCGGAACAAACAATCGCTCGAGTGTGGTAACAAATACAATTAACACCCCCAGGGTATAACCGTAATCCCAGATTTGCACGGCTCCGTACCAAATTACCAGCGCAGTAGCAAAGGCGGTAATTCCTTCCACAATCGAATAAAGAAAAGAGTCGTAAATGTTCGATTTGTTTTGGGCATCGCTAAACTGTTTGTTCAGGTCGTCGTATTTGTTCAGTACTTTATCCTCGGCAGAAAAAAGCTGTATGGTTTTCATTCCGTTTAACGCTTCCTGGAGGTAGGCGGCAGATTTGGCCAGGCTGGTTCGCGAAGTATTGTATGCTTTCCGGATTTTTTTCCGCAGGTAATTGATTGCCACATAGATTAGCGGAACCACAAGCAGCAACACCAGTGTGAGACGCCAGTTGATGTAAAAAAGATAGCCTACCAGTGCCAGGGTTTTTATTGTGTCGGCCAGTAACCCAAGTACCCCGGCGGCAAACGATTCTGAAACCGATTCCATGTCGCTTGTCAGGCGGGAGAGGGTTACGCCAATCGGTTTTTTATCGAAATAACTTAACGGGAAACGCAACGATTTGCCAAACAGCTTTTTGCGCAGGTCGACTATTGCCAGCCCTCCGGCTTTTGAAAAGGAGTAGCTGTAAAAACCATCAAAGAGGATGTTAATCAAAAGCGCTCCGGCCAGAAAAACCGTCTGTTTGATCAATCCTTCCACATTGCCCGGCACAATGTAATTATCCACAATGTCTTCCACCAGCCAAAGAAACAGAATGCCTGCTGCTGTGGTAACCGGAATGGAGGCAATACTCAGGAAAAACCATTTTTTGTGCGGTTTAAAGTAGCGGGCAAACTTTTTAAAAAGTTGCCAGTCAAGGTTTTTGATTATATTGCTTTTTGTTCTGGTCATTTCTGTTTTTCATTTTTTGATTCACCCTCCTGCTGGAGTTTCAGGATATCGCGGTAAAAGGCTGATTGTTTCAGCAATTCCCGGTGGCTGCCTTTGGCCGCCATACGTCCGTCTTCCAGTACAATGGTAAAATCAGTTTTCTCCAAAACACTTATCCGGTTCGAAATAACCACCATGCTTTTTACCGCATGGTTTTCCACAATTTGTTTAATCAGGAAGCGTTCGGTGTCGGTGTCCACTGCCGAAAATACATCGTCGAGTATCAGCAGTTCGCCGGGTGAATAAAGCGCCCGTGCCAGGCTGATTCGCTGTTTCTGGCCGCCCGAGAGCATAATGCCTTTTTCGCCCACCATTGTTTTTTCCTGCATGGGGAAACGTGTCAGTTCTTCGGCAAAAGCACTTTTGTAAATTACATCCTTAACCCGGTCTTTCAGAATTTCTTTATCGGAAGTCAGCCCGATGTTGTTTTCTATGGAATCCGAAAACAGGAAAACTTCCTGGCTCACGGTGTTTACCACCGAACGAATATCCTCACTTTTCAGGTAATGTGCATCTTGTTCGCCAAAAAAGACCTGTCCTTTTTCAGGGCGCAAGTAGCCGTTTAAGCAATTGATTAGCGTGGTTTTTCCTGAACCAACTTTCCCGGTAACCCCCACTACCTGGCCGGGTTCAATCGAAAATGAAATATCTTTCAACACGGGTTTGTCACCATTGTGATAAGTAAAGTTCAGGTTTTTTACATGAATGCCATCTTTAAAAAGTTGTTCTTTTTTTGTTTCAGGCAGTGGTTTTCTTTTATCATCGGCTCCTTTTCGGTCCATAATGGTTTGTATGCTGCTGATTCCCACAAATCCCTGCTGAAACACAGTGAGTACCCATCCCAGACCCATAACCGGCTGACTTAAGAGAGCGGCATAGGCAATGTATTCAGTAAGTTCGCCAATGGTGAATTTTCCGTTGATAACATACATCCCGCCTGCAAAAAAGATGATAATTTTTAATATCTGCCCCAGGTTGGAAAGCAGCGGCAAAATAAAAGAGCGCACCCAGGAAATCTTTAACGTGGCATCGTAATACTTAATATTTTCTTTTTGAACCGCACTTTCGGCATGGTCATAAATATTGTAGCTTTTTATTACGCTGTTGCCCGAAAGGAAGGAGATGATTTTCCCTGAAAGTTTTTGCAACGTATTCATTCTGCGCCGCGTGTTTTTAACCATTATCACCATTCCTATGCGGACAATTATAAAAACTACCACCATCGGGATTACACAATAAAGGGTAAGCATCGGCGACAGTTTCCACATCTTGTAAGGCGTGAGAGACAATGAAAGCAGGATATTCCCGATTTGCAAAATGCCAAAACCGGTAATCATGCGCACGCCGTTAATGTCGTTATTTACGCGCGAAATAATGTTGCCGGTTGAGTTTTTATCGTAATAATCTTTTCCGAACGAAGCCAGTTTTTTAAACATTTCGCCTTTTAGCTGTCGCTCAATCAACCGGGCCGGAAAAAAAATCAGTATCCGCGAGAATGTTCTAACCAGTATTAACCCAACTGCCAACCCAACAATAATTAATACATTTTTATGAAAATCAGCCTCATTTCCTGCGCGGCCATCTGCAATCAAATCGATTGCTTTCTGAATAAAGCCGGGAATGGTTACCGAAATCCAGACGGTAAGCACCAGGAAAATAATTCCACCCGTGTACCACCAGCGGTACTGATGTGTGTATTTTAATAAAAATTTCAGTTTCGAAATCATGATTCGGTAACCCGTTTTTGTCTCTTAAATTTCGGCACACTTTTGCATTTGTTCCTTTTGCCAGTTGTAAACCAATTCCGGTAAACCTTCCTTATTTTTGTTGTAACGCTGAAGCAGCATTTCAGCCAGGGTGATGCCACTGTTAGTGATTTCCCGAACAGGTTCGAGAAACCGGCTCTCGTTTTCAATTCCGCGGCTTTCAGCTCGCCGGGTTAAGCCATCAAGGGCTATCCGGTAAATTTGTTTCGAAATAGTTCCGGCATGCAGGTTGCCGCTTTCAGCATTCAATGCTTTTACAGGCACCTGCGAACGCAGCTCCCGGAGTGTGCCGGTGTTCCATCCTGAAATAAGCTCGTATGCTTCTTCCAGACTTTGATGATCGTACAGCAGTCCTACCCACAAAGCTGAAAGCGCAGCAATATGAGAAGCGCAGTTTGCATCGGCGCCGCGCATTTCAATAAATTGTTTGAGCCGCACATCGGGGAAAACGGTTGAAACATGAGTTTCCCAATCTTCCATGGTTGGTTTTAATGGGTGTTTTCCCCGAAAAAATTCCCTGAATGTGAGGCCATTTGCTGATAAATAATTTCCATTACGGTAAATAAAATACATGGGAATATCCAGCAGGTAGTCGGTCCACCGTTCAAATCCAAATCCTTTATCAAAAATAAATGGTAAAAAGCCGCAGCGGTCGGGGTCGGTGTGGTCCCAGATGTGCGCACGGTAGCTTAAATAACCGTTTGGCTTTCCATTGGAAAAAGGGGAGTTGGCAAAAATAGCCGTAATAATGGGTTGCAATGCCTGCGATACGCGCATTTTCTTCACCATATCGCTTTCGTTGCTGTAGTCGAGGTTCACCTGGATGGATGCTGTGTTGGTCATCATTTCCAGCCCAAGTGCCCCTTTGGCCGGCATGTAATTTTTCATCCACCGGTAACGTTCTTTGGGCACCCACGGAACTTTTGCCAGGGGTGACAAAGGATCGACTCCGAGCGGCAGACTGAAAAATCCGTATTTCCGGCAAATTTCATTCAGCTCTTCAAAATGCCTTCGGGTTTCATTAAACGTTTGGCGGATTGTTTTAAAATTTTCGCCGGAAAGCTCAAATTGCCCGCCGGGTTCCAGTGTGATGGAAGCCCCGTTTTTCCGGAGGCCAATGGTTTTATCTCCTTCTCTTACAGGAGTCCAGCCATCGTTTTGCATTTGGTTCAAAATGTCACTGATACCGGTATTCTCATCAAAACTTAGCCGTTTGAAGTCGCTTTGGCGAAAGAGAAACTTCTCATTTTCAGTGCCGATTCCCCACTTTTCAGCAGGTTTGCTGCCCATCTCAAAATATTCAATCAGTTGCGATTTATGTGTTATCTCCGGATTTCTTTCTTTGTTGGTCATTCGGTTTTTTTTGCTGTCAGAAATTACTTTGAGTTCAGAATACTGTCGAGTACATATTTTTCAACATGGCGATTTTTTCCGATGTACGGATAATCGTGCATCGACAGCATGGCCGGTGCATTCAGCTCAACCACAATGTAATTTTCAGGTGAAGCGGCCAGTTTCAAATCCCTGATTATGATATCGATTCCGGCAATTTTCAATCCTGCTGCCCGGGCTGCTTTTACCGCAACATTTTTGTAATAATCCGGGATATCATCGGTTACATCAATGCTGTCGCCGCCTGTACTAAGGTTCGAATTCTTACGCAAATATATCTTTTCTCCTTTGTTCAAAATGGATTCAGGTGTCAGCGACATTGCTTTTAAATGTCTTTTTACCTCTTCATCAATATTTATTTTCAACAGCGGATGTCTGTAATCATTTCCACGGGGTTCATTTTTTTTATCGATAAGTTGCCTGATGGTCGAAATTCCATCGCCGGTAACATTGGCAGGTTCGCGGCAGGCAATTGCCCGAACCTTGAAATCAATAACAAGAAACCGGTATTCCTGTCCCTGAAAATATTCCTCGGCAATTACTTTATCAGAATACTGAAAGGCGTTGTCAATTGCCGAAATGAGTTCCTGCCGGTTTTGGATATTTGTGCTGACTGCAATTCCGTGATCCGTATTAACAGGTTTTACCACGGCAGGTAAACGAACAGCATCGAGATGTTTTGGCTGATAACTGCGCACCAGCAAAATACCTTTTGCATGGTTGATCCCGTTACGCTGAAGGAATTGCCGTGTCATCCACTTGTCGTTCGATATCCAGAAAGCAATCAGGCTGTTGGCATCGGAAATGGTCCCTTCGTGAATAATAAATTCTTTATTGTTGTGCATCACCGAGATAAGATTATTATCGGCGTCAATGACTTCAAAAGAGAGCTTACGACGAAGAATTTCAGCAATAATAATTTGTGTTGTCGCTTCAAAGTTTTCGTAGCCGGGCAGTGGTTTAAAATTATAGTTACTGTTTTCCATATTGAAACATTTCATGAGAGCTTTCCCACAAGTGCAGAATTATTAGTGAAAATAAAAGTATATGAAAATAACACATTCTCCCGGGAATAGTTTCCGTTTGATAAAATACTGTTTGTAATTTAAAATTCAGGTGAGATGGGGCCGAAAGAATATTGGTTGGTTGCTGAATTTTTACCGGAAATATTGTAACTTGAGAATTTATAAAAAACATCAGCTATGAAACGGACCGTATTATTAATTTTGGTGAGCCACCGCCGGAAAACTGCCGAAACAGTGCAAAAGATTTTAACGGGTTGGGGATGTTACATTAAAACCCGGTTAGGAATTCACGACGGTGTGCTTGAAAACTGCTCGGACAGCGGACTGATTTTCCTCGAACTGACCGGCGATTTTAGTAAACATGAAGAAATTACCCGGAAACTGAATCTGGTAAAAGGAGTTGATGCTCAATTGATTTCGCTGGCGGTATAAGAATTATTTCAGCATAAAATAATTTGGGATACTTCGGGATGGCAGCTACATGTATATATGGCGCCACCAGCAGCACCGAAAAAAGCATGATTTGGATTGAAAGCAATAAAATTGTGCACAAGCAGTATGGAACTAAACCGGCAATTTAAATTTCATGGTTACTTCCCCGGTTTCTTTGTTTACCTCAATTTTCTGGCCTTCCATTCCCATTTCTTTTCCGGTGGCCATTTTAAATAAGCCTGAAAGAAATTGCATTCCATTGTTCATAACCTGCTCCAAATCTTCGGCACTTGCATTTCCGCCCTGGCCGCTGTCGCCGGAATTTTCGGCAGGAGTGGTGGCTGGTTCCTCCTGCGATTCGGTTAACTCTTCGGAGAGATCGATTTCATCGGTTGGTTTTTTTTCAGTAAGCTCCGGCTGCGACATTTCAGTTTCCTCAGCAACCTCGGATTTTTCCACACTCTCCGGTCCTGTTTGTTCAATTTCATTTACAAATTCTTCCAACTGCTGAATAAACTGCGAGCGGCCTTTGGTGCTGAAGTCCACAAAATTGGTTCTCCCGCTTTCGCCTAGTACTCCATCGAAAAGGCTCTGTTTTACCAGCAATCCCGAAGCAATTTTCATTTCGATTGAATTACGGGTGATGAAATTATAGATGGTAAGCTTGTTGCTTTTCTGCCCAATCCGGTCGATGCGGCCAATGCGCTGGTTCTTTTTGGCCGGGTTCCAGGGCAGTTCGAAATTGATAAGCGTATCGGCCACCTGCAAGTTCAGACCCGAGCCGCCGGCTTCGGTCGATAAAAATATTTTGTACTGTGGATTGGTTTCAAATTTACGGATAAGTTCGCCACGCGATTTCACGGGTATTTTCCCATTCAGTTCAACAAAACCAATGTTGTTTTCGCGAAGGATTTTCCCGATGAGTTTATGCACTTTCACCCATTCCGAAAAAATAATGATTTTGGTATCCCGGTTGGGCACATCCAGTTTTTCAATTAGAATATGCTGCAACTCTTCCAGTTTGGGCGATTCATTGGTTTCGTCGTCAATAAGGTAGGTAGAGTCGCACACCATGCGCATACTGGCCAGCAGCAGTTGCATTTTTTGCATATCGTAAGGAGTCATAAATTTTTTACGCAGGATGGACGCAATTCCCCTGGCATACGAACCATGGTAATCGGCCTGAAGCGGTGAAAGTTCCACCGGAATGTCGTGTTGCTGAAGGTTGGGCAGTTGGTCGATTACCTTGCGTTTTTCGCGCCGCAGCAATATTTTCTCTAATTTTTTATTGAGTTTTTGAAGGTTGTAGTAACCGTTTATTTTATTGTGCCGGTCGGGATCGAACAGGCAGTGCTGGTACGAAAACTCCCAAAGCGGACCAAAAAATTGGGGATCGAGGATGCCCATCACCGAAAAAATATCGATCAACCGGTTTTCGATGGGTGTGCCGGTAATGGCCAGTTTATGTTTGGCTTCCAACCGTTTCAGTGAGGCAGCGGTTTTGGTTTCATAATTTTTGGCGCGTTGTGCTTCGTCGAGAATAAGAAAATCGATGCCAACATTGTTGATGGCCATCTGGTCACGAAGCACGGTTTCGTAATTCACGATAAAAAAGAAATGCTCACTGCTTTTGTATTGTGCCACCCTTTCATCAGGAAACCCCTGCACTACCAGCGCCTTTTCATCCGAAAATTTCTCCACCTCTTTTTTCCACTGCTCCTTCAGCGATGCCGGGCACACCACCAGTGTTTTTTCGAACCCGAAAATCCGTTTTTTCAAAATGGCCGTAGCAATGGCCTGGATGGTTTTTCCCAGCCCCATTTCATCGGCAATAATGGCATTTTTTCGAAAAAGCGCGAATTCAACGCCTTCTTTCTGGTAAGGGTAAAGGTCGGCATGTATCATACTGAAATCGGGAATGTGCCGGTCGCGCAGGCTTAACAACATTTCCTGTTCAAAAGCGGCTTCCACTTTTTCGGCCACCTCGGGCCGGATGCGGATGTGCGGAAAATCAGCGGCTTCCTCAATAAACTTCAGGAACCCGGTAATTTGTGCGTCCTCAATACAGTTGGAATTTTTAAAATACCTCGAAATCAGCAGTTGCTCGTCAACCGGGAGTTGATGCGGATAGTGCCAGGAAATTTTAGATTCGTTCAGCGGATCGCAAAATACTTCCACAAAGGGATATGTTTTGCTCAACCGGTTGTATAGCGTTTTGTTTTCTTTTAACTGCCTGAATGCATACATAATGTGCTTGGTAGTGCCCAGTTTGTTCAGCCGGGCGTCCATGCTGTCGCTGTAGCCGGTTTCGTTTTCAAAATCGCGCAGAAACACTTTGTATTTTACACCTCTTTCATTCGTCAGAATGTGGTCGCCGTAAATATTACCGGCCCACTTTATGCGATATTCCGCCTTATCTGCTTTTTGCCGCCGCTCGGCCAGTACCCGCTTAATCATTCCCTGGCGGGAATATTTTTTATGTTCCAGATGTTCTTTCGGATTCAGCAGTTGCGTTTCGGTTTCCACCTGCAAAAGGCAGGCATACGCGTACTTGTCCCATTCAACCGGGTCTTTGCCACACTGGGGAAAAATTGCGCCGGTTTCTTCTTTATCACCTTCTTCTTCCGGCAATTCAATATTGAGGGTATATTCGGCCATTTCATTTTCCCGTTCATCGGCCACAATCAACTCAAACCGCGAAACCGACTGCGCCAGCACCTGGCACCGCCCGTTGTTAAAAATTATTTCTCCCAA
>JBMCIT010000036.1:0-9205 GCA_048616715.1 Tangfeifania sp.
CATTCGGGGCAGGTGGTTTTTCCGCGGTAGCGCGACAACATTACCCGGTATTGGATTTTATAGCTTTTTTCTTCGAGGTAATTGAAAAAACGGTTCAGGCCTTCAAAATATTTATTGCCGGTCCAAAGCAGCTGCCGTTGTTCATCTGTGAGTTCATAAAAAGGTTTGTGAATCGGGAAATCGAATTTTTCGGCAGAGTAGACCAGTTGTTTTTTCCACTCGCCCATTTTTTCGCCACGCCAGCAGGCAATGGCATCCTGGTAGATGGAAAGTGATTTGTTGGGTACGACCAAATCTTCATCGATTCCGATAACTTTTCCATAGCCTTCGCACGTTGGGCAGGCGCCCACCGGGTTATTGAAACTGAAAAGATGGACTGTTGGTTCCTCAAACTCCATCCCGTCGGCAGCAAACAGGTTCGAAAATTTGTTTGAAATGACTTCATCTTTTTCCTTAAAAACTTTTACGATGCATTCACCATGGCCTTCATAAAAAGCCGTTTGAACCGAATCGGCCACGCGGCTTTGTGTATCTTCATCTTCAGTCACGGCCACACGGTCGATTACCACATTGCAGTTTCCGTTGCAAAAGTTTTCTTCGCCGGCTTCCACCAGTTCGTCAATACGTTTTATTTCACCGTTCACCTCGATACGCGAAAAACCCTGTTGCATCAGTAATTCGGCTTCCTTAAGAATTGTCCTGCCTTTTTGCGGTTTTAAAGGCGAAAGTATCATAAACCGTGTTCCCTCTTCAAACGAAAAAATATGATCCACCACGTCGGTAACGCTGTGCCGTTTTACTTCTTTCCCCGACACCGGTGAAATTGTTTTTCCGATGCGGGCAAACAGCAGTTTCAGGTAGTCGTAAATTTCGGTGGATGTTCCAACTGTCGACCGAGGATTCCGGGTGTTTACTTTTTGTTCGATGGCGATGGCAGGCGGAATTCCTTTAATGAAATCCACTTCGGGCTTGTTAATTCTTCCTAAAAACTGACGGGCGTATGATGACAGGCTTTCTACATAACGCCGTTGTCCCTCGGCAAAAAGTGTATCGAAAGCCAGTGACGATTTCCCTGATCCTGAGACCCCGGTAACTACAATGAATTGATTCAGTGGGATTTTAAGGCTGATATTTTTTAAATTATGAACCCTTGCTTTTTTTATTTCGATGGTTTTAGCACCCTTGTTTTTTGACATATAGGAATCGGGAATTGAATAAAATGTTAAAAAAACTTGTTTATCTCCGTAAAATGTTTCATTTTTATCGCTGCAAAATTAATAATTACTTTTACTTCAACTTTAAAATAGACGCCTATAGATAAACTTTACTTTTTTATTTACATTTAAATAGAAGGTAATGTTCAGAACGAATGCACTGAACGATAATGAGCTCGTTCAACGGTTTATCGAAGGCGATCAGAATTCACTCGAAATTCTAATCCATCGTCATAAAAGCAGGGTTTATTCCTATATTCTGCTGATTGTAAAGAATCAGGATCTGGCTGAGGATGTGTTCCAGGAAACATTCATTAAAGTGATACGTTCGCTGAAACGCGGGAAGTATGTCGAGAATGGGAAATTTGTTTCCTGGGTACTCCGCATTGCGCATAACCTGATCATTGATCATTTCCGGAAAGAAAAACTCCAGGGAACTGTTTCCAACGACAGCATGGAAGTAGATATTTTTAATTCACAAAAGTTCTCGGAAGATACCATAGAGGATCAGATTGTGAACAATCAGATTTTGAGCGAGGTGAAAGAGTTGATTAAAGAACTGCCCGATGATCAGCAGCAGGTAATTTATATGCGGCACTACATGGGCATGAGTTTTAAAGAAATTGCGGAACAGACCGGTGTCAGCATCAATACTGCCCTGGGGCGAATGCGTTATGCATTGATCAATCTGCGCAAACTGATAACCGAAAAGAAATTGGACCTGACCCGTATTTAACTTTTGTTAACACAATATTAAATGCTGCATGGCGTTCTAAAACAAACATTTATTTAGAATGCCTATGAAAAATAGTTCTACCTTAATTTACTTTGTTAAAAATTTTCTGGCTCAGTCAGGTTCTGATTTGTTTGCTATGAACGGCAGCTTTGAAAATAGATTAACCGGAATGGAAAAGAGAGGCTTTTCGCCATCGGAACAATCCATTCAGAAGATCCTGAATTTTGCCCGCGCATACGATGTGATGGAAACTGAAACCGCCGGGCAAATTGAAATGAATTACAATTAAAAGTGAAGGCGTTGTTTACAGCGCCTTTTTTATATCCTGATGTTTGTGTCGATAATCCAGTGGCTGGGTTGTTGTTTCATGCGTTGCGGAATGTTTTCCCGAATTGTTTCCTGCAACACTTTTACCTGCCGCTCGTGCATGTTATTTTTCAGGGTAACTACACTGATTTCGCGGGCAGGCTGCTTGCCCGAAAATTCTTTGATTAAATCTTCCTGCTCTACCGAGACATTAATTGTAGCGAGTTCGGGCACAAAAGTAATACCTCCTTTGTTCTCTACTATCCGGCGCAGCGATTCAATTGAGTTGCTGCGGTAAACAAGATTTTTATCCTTTTGTTTCTGGTAGTTGATTTTGCAAATTGAATTTACCTGGTTCTGAAAACAGTTGCCTTCTTCGAGGTACCAGATTTCTTCTTCATCCAAATCATCAACATTGATTTTCCTGACATTAAATAACGGATGTTCTGCAGAAATGTAGGCAAAAAAACGTTCATAAAAAAGTGGAATAAAATTGATCCCGATAGCTGTTAGCGGAGTAGAAAGTATGCCGCAATCAATGCTTCCCATTTTTAGTTCGTGAATTATTTCTTCTGTTTTCAATTCGCTGATTTCAATCCGTAACTGCGGATAATTTTTATTCAAATCGTTGATAAACATCGGTACAAGATAAGGTGCAAGGGTAGGAATAATCCCAAGTTTTAATTGTCCTGAAATTTGTTCTCCCATGTTGGCAGCCACTCTGTTCAGCTCTTGTACTTTTAGTAAAATGTCCAGTGATTTTTGGTAGAAAATCTCACCTTCGGAAGTTAATTGCAGCGGACGTTTTCGGCGGTCGAGAAGCCTGAAGCCAAGTTCGTCTTCCAGCTTGGCGATTTGCAGGCTGAGTGCCGGCTGGGTGAGTTTTAACTTTTTTGCAGCCAGTGAGAAACTCCCATATTGTGCGAGTGCTTTTAAGTACTCCATCTGATGAATCTGAACCATAACTTAGAATTATAGAGGTATAAAAATAATAAATCAAAATGATAGTATATTTGTACGTATAAAATTTAAATCATTAAAAAATATAGTTATGAATACAAAAAATCAAAAATTAGCAGAAAAATTGAACAGCCTTTTGGCTGATTACCAGATTTATTATCAAAATCTGAGAGGATTACACTGGAATGTGAAAGGGACTTTATTTTTTTCGCTGCACGAAAAATATGAAGAGTTGTATAACGAGGCCGCTGCTACAGTCGATGAGATTGCCGAACGCATTCTCATGATTGACTCGCAACCGCTTCACACGTTTGCCGGTTATGTGAAAACTTCTGATTTAAAAGAAGCCGGAACCGTTGCCGATGGCCGCGAAGGAGTAAAGATTGTTTTGGAAAACAGCCAATCATTGCTGAAAAAATTGTACAGTACACTTGAAATTGCCGAAGGTGACGAAGGAACCTTAGCTTTGCTCGGTGATTTAATAGGAGTCACGGAAAAACGCATCTGGATGCTGAAATCGTGGCTTGGCTAATGATAAATAAAAAAGATCAATTTAAGGCCTCGCAGTTTGCTGCGGGGCTTTTTTCTTGTTGAGCAGGTGAATTCCCTAAGCCGGTTGAGCTGGTCACTTTCGGTGACCTGCTCAATAAAATCGGCTTCAAAGTAAAACCTATTCACCTGCTGACTTTGGGTCAGCAGGTGAACGTTGTGAGGTTCAGATGGCGGGTAGCAGGTGAGGGAGAAACTCCCATTCAATAAAACGCAAATTTCTTCGTTATTATACCGGTTCAAAACTTTAAACTATTTTTGTTCCCACACAAAAGAATATTTTATGCGATTGATAATTATAAGCCTCATTTTATGTATGCCGTTTTTGGTTTCTGCGCAAATCAACCAAACCGATTCAAATGGTTTGCGGCAGGGAAAATGGGAAAAGGAATATCCCAACGGAAAGCTCATTTACGAAGGTCAGTTTAAAGACGGCAAACCGGTGGGGAACTGGACCCGTTATTACCGCGGGGGCATGGTAAAAGCAAAAATCCATTATGACCAGGATTCCGATTCTGCATTTGTTCAGCTTTTCAGCGAGCGCGGCAAAAAGGTTGCCGAAGGAAATTACATTGATGAAAAACGTGCTGGAAAATGGACACTTTATTCCGGCGACATAAAAATTTCAGAAGAGAATTATGTGGATGGAGTGAAACACGGCGTTTCCATGAATTTTTACCCGACCGGCGAACTGTTTGACCGGACTGAATGGAAAAACGGCATGCAGGAGGGAAAATATGAAGTTTACTTCAAAAATGGCGATCCTTACATGCAATGTAAATATTCAGGCGGTAAACGGAACGGGCTCTGTCTTTCTTATTTCAAAAATGGCCGGGTGGAAATGGAGGCTTATTACAAAAACAACCTGCGCGATGGCGAATGGAAATTTTACAACCCGGATGGTGACCATCTGTATACTTTGAAATACGATGAGGGAAAATTATTGAATCCTGAAGTGCGTGACAGTATAGGCAATCAGCAGATTGAAGAAATGGAGAAGGGGCGCCACAATATTCCCGATCCCGAAAAATTCATGCAGGATCCATCGGAATACATGATGCAAATGGAGCGATTCAGGTAATAAACCAAATCTGAAAATGACCGGCTAAACAACAATAGGTAACCTCTCTCTTTCTGAAGTTTTTTTATCTGTGACTTAAAATGTTCCTGAATTTCATTAATTTGTACCGATATTTTAAAATCGTCAGGAAAGGTCAAAACAGAGTTCAGTATGAAGAATTTTATAATTCTGTTCATCATAGTTATTTCAATTTTTGCCTGGTTGCCATCGAGCGGGCAGTCATTTTTTTGGGTTGGTTTTACCGACAAAAAAGGCACTCCTTATTCCCTCTCTTTTCCGGAAGATTATCTTTCAGAGCGTGCTATTCAGCGGAGGGAAAAGCAAAATATTGCCATTGACTCACTCGACTTGCCACCAAATCCGGACTACATTCAACAGGTATTAAACCTGGGTGCTGATTGCATTCATTCTTCCAGATGGCTGAACGGAGTTACCGTTTTTGCGAAGCACGACAGTTTTCAGGTTGAAGTATTAAGGTTACCTTTTGTGAAAGAAGTGGTTTTTACCAGGCCGGGCTCAACCCGAAAAAGTGTTGTCGATAAATTTGCCGATCCCATGACCCAGGGCGAAACCCTGAAAATTGACACTTTACTTTATGGTTCGTCGGTTTTTCAGGTAGGGCAGCTAAACGGTCAGTTTTTGCACAACCAGGATTTTAAGGGCGGGGGGATGCATATCGCCGTCCTCGATGCAGGGTTTTACCGGGCCAATCAGTACAGTGCTTTCGACAGCCTTTGGATAAACAATCGTATTTTGGGTGTGAAAGATTTTGTGAATAAAGATTTCGATGCTTTTGAGATGCATTACCATGGAATGAGCGTGCTTTCAATAATGGGAGGAAATGTTCCCGGGAAATTAATTGGCACAGCACCCGAAGCATCCTATTGGCTGCTGCGTTCCGAAGACATTGGTTCTGAATATTTAATCGAAGAAGACAACTGGGTGGTTGCCGCTGAATTTGCCGACAGTGCGGGAGCGGATATTATCAACTCTTCGCTGGGCTATTTTGAATTTGACGACCCGGAAATGAACCATACCTACGAAGATATGGACGGAAAAACCACCCGCGTAACTCAGGCTGCAAACATTGCCGCATCGCGCGGGATGCTCGTGTTTTCAAGCGCCGGGAATGAAGGCAATAATAAAAACGGCTGGAAATATATTATTGCCCCGTCGGATGGCGACAGCGTTGTTGCGGTTGGGGCGGTGAACAGCGAAGGAAGTCCGGCGCCATTTACTTCCTATGGCCCGGCCTCCGATGGCGATGTTAAACCCAATGTTTCGGCAGTTGGCTGGAACACAACTGTACAGCTCAGCAACGGAACAATTGGTTTTGGTAACGGAACATCATACTCATCACCTGTTATGGCAGGCGCTGCAGCTTGTTTATGGCAAGCCAATCCATTTGCCGGTGCTTCACAGGTAAAAAATGCCATCGAAGAAAGTGCGCATCTTTTTGGTAATCCCGATTCATTGCTCGGTTATGGAATTCCGGATATGAAAATTGCCGATAAAATTTTAAAGTCAACACTGATGGAAAGATATGAAGACGAAGGAGACTGGCTGGTTTATCCTAATCCGGTGGTTGATTACCTGGTGCTGCAAAAGAAATCGAACCTGGTTTCCGATAAGCTGGAGCTGGCATTTTATACGCCTGACGGACGACTGATTGGAAAAGAAATAAAAACCGATGCCTCGAAAATTTTGATGAATGACTTATCTTCGTTACCATCTGGTGTATTACTTTTACAGATTATTGCTGACGAGGCAGTACAAACAGTGAAAATTTTTAAAAGTTTTTAACGGATGGAGCAGAAGCTGACGCTTTTCGAACTTTCCCAACAAATAAAAAATGCGCTGGATGAAACATTTCATGGTGCGGTTTGGGTTGTGGCTGAGATCAGCGAGATGAAAGAAAACAGGAGCGGACACTGCTACCTGGAGTTAATTGAAAAAAAGGAAGATATTATCATTGCCCGTGCCCGCGCCACCATCTGGTCTTATACCTACCGGATGCTTAAACCTTATTTTGAAACTTCTACCGGTCAGCTTTTTACGCAGGGTTTAAAAATCCTGGTGCAGGTTCAGGTGGAATACCATCCGGCCTACGGATTGAGCCTGAACATAAAAGACATAGACCCGGCATACACTGTTGGCGATTTGGCGCTTCAACGCAAAGAAATTATTGAACGTTTGCAGCGCGAAGGAGTTTTTGATATGAACAAAGAACTGGTATTGCCGCTCGTCCCTCAAAAAATTGCTGTAATTTCTTCAAAAACTGCTGCCGGGTACCAGGATTTTATGAACCAGTTGGAAACAAATCCGCTTGGAGTTCGGTTTTACACGCATCTTTTTGAAGCTTACATGCAGGGTGCCGAAGCTGTTCCGTCGATTATCAGTGCGCTTGAAAGAATATTTCAGTATGAAGATTTTTTCGATGCCGTGGCCATTATCCGGGGCGGGGGGGCCACTGCCGATTTGAGTTGTTTCGATAATTACGAACTGGCTTTTAATGTTACACAGTTTCCGCTGCCGGTAATTACCGGAATCGGTCACGAGAAAGATGATACCATTACCGATATGGTGGCACACACCCGAATGAAAACCCCTACCGCAGTTGCTGAGTTTTTTATAAACGGAATTGAGATTTTTTATGATCGGTTGAAGAATCTGGAAGAGGAAGTGGTAAATATTGCACGCGAAAATGTAGAAACGAAGTACCGTGAACTTGAAGAGTTGGCAGGAGATTTTCAACAACTGAGCAGCCAGTTTATCAACAAGAAAAACAATCAGCTAATTGCAGTTGGAAATAAACTTCAGCATGGAGTAAACCGTTTTGCGTTCAATAAAAAATATGAACTGAATAATATGCAGCATGATTTGCACAGCGCTGTTTCAGTCTGGAATGTAAAAAAGAAAAACCATCTTGAACGTCGGCAGCGACTTTTAAAAACCCTGACCGGCGAGGCTATATTCAAAGAAATGTCGAAATTTGATCTTTTAAATGAAAAAATGAAAAACAGCACACGGAATCTGCTGGAGAAAGAAAAAGAGCGGCTGCATTTAAATGAAAATGCGGTTCGGCTGCTTGATCCCGAAAAGGTTTTAAAAAGGGGATACACATTGTCGGTGAAAGAAGGTAGAATTGTGAAATCAGTAAAACAACTGGCAGTTGACGATGAACTGGAAACCCGATTTGCCGATGGGAGCGTAACAAGTAAAATTACAAAGACGAGATAAAATGACAGCTAAAAAAGTAACTTACAACGAGGCAATTTCTGAAATAGAAATGATTCTCGGGAAAATTGAAAATGAAGAACCCGATGTGGATGAACTGGCCGAAAAAGTAAAAAGAGTTTCTGCTTTGCTGAAAATCTGCAAAAATAAACTTACAAAAACAAATGAACAGGTAGAACAGATTTTAAAAGAGATGGAAGATTAAATAATTGTTGATGATTTTAAAAAATGAATATGTATACAAAAGAACAGGTAGCCAAAACAATCGATCATGCTGTGTTAAAGCCCGAATTTACGATGGAAGATTTGCAAAAACATGCAAAAATGTGCATCGACAACGGTGTTTTCAGTATGTGTGTTAAACCCTGCGATATTGCAGCAGCCAAAGAATTGCTGAAAGATTCGGGCGTTAAAGTTTCATGCGTGCTGAGTTTTCCGCACGGTGCAGATGCCACACCTGTAAAAGCTTTTCAGGCCAAACAGGCCATTGAAGACGGTGTAGATGAGATTGATATGGTAATGAATATCGGGCGTTTTTTAGGTGATGATTATCATTATGTGGTAGAAGATATAAAAGCAGTGGTTGAAGTAGCCCATAAACACGATGTGCCGGTAAAAGTAATCCAGGAAAGCGGATTTCTTACTCCCGAACAAATTGGCAAGGCTTGCGAATTGTCGTTTGTGGCCGGTGCTGATTTTGTGAAAACTTCAACGGGTTTTGGCCCGGGCGGGGCAAAGCCGGAGTACATCGATATAATGGTAAAAACCGTTGGCGGCGATATGAAAGTGAAAGCATCGGGTGGGATCCGTACATGGGAAGATGCGGTTGCATTTCTCGAACAAGGTGCTGACCGGCTTGGAATAGGGTCTACCGAAGCAGTTTTACATGGTGCAAACGCAAGTGGGGATTACTAATTTTTTTCATAGAAAAATCTTACATATTTTGTAATCCTGCTTAAACTTAATCGAGAATGTATTTTTTAAACGGCGACCGAGTCTATATAAAACCCGATAACGGGTGTAAATCTCAGGATGAGCAGCTTCAGAATTGTTTGGGGAAGCTGAAACAAATTAATTCAGGAAAAAAAGTTTTCAAAGTCAATTTTTTTGTCGATACTTCTT
>JBMCIT010000037.1:0-9074 GCA_048616715.1 Tangfeifania sp.
TTTAAAGTTCGACTAACAGACCCATTTGTTTTATTTTACCAGAATGTTAAACCGGTTTGAAGTGCTTTCAAATTTTTTAAACCTGGATAAAATCAATTATCTTTGCGCGTCTCAAAAACAAATTGTATTTTATTTGTTCATTTAACGAGTGTAATAATTTAAAAATAAAATGAAAGTAACTGTAGTTGGAGCCGGAAATGTTGGAGCGACATGCGCACAAATTGTTGCTGAAAAAAACATTGTTCAGGAAGTTGTTTTGGTCGATATCAAAGAAGGTGTATCTGAGGGAAAAGGATTGGATTTGTGGCAAACAGCCCCCATTAATTATTACGATACCCGCCTGACAGGTTCAACCAATGATTATTCAAAAACTGCCGGTTCAGAAGTAGTTGTAATCACCTCGGGTGTTCCGCGCAAACCGGGAATGAGCCGCGACGACCTCATCTCAATCAATGCAGGCATTGTAAAAAGCGTTACCGAAAACGTGGTTAAATATTCGCCAAAAGCAAAAATCATTATCGTTTCCAATCCGCTGGATGTAATGACTTACGCAGCGTTTGTGACGGCTAAAAAGCCGAAAAACCAGGTAATGGGAATGGCCGGAATTCTGGACACTGCCCGCTACCGTGCTTTTCTGGCAGAAGCCCTCGATGTTTCGCCACGCGATATTCAGGCATTACTGATGGGGGGCCACGGCGACACCATGGTTCCGCTGCCGCGTTACACCACTGTTTCCGGAATTCCGGTAACTGAGCTGATCGATAAGGAAAAACTGGATGCCATTGTTGAACGCACCAAAAAAGGTGGCGGCGAGCTTGTAAATCTTATGGGAACCTCGGCCTGGTACGCCCCCGGTTCGGCAGCCGCTCAAATGGTTGAAGCCATTGTAATGGACCAGAAACGTATTTTCCCCTGCTGTGTGAAACTCGAGGGTGAATTCGGACTTAACGACATGTTTGTGGGCTCACCTGTGAAGCTGGGCAAAAACGGGGTGGAAGAGGTAATTGAAGTTGCTTTAAACGACGAGGAAAAAGAGATGCTTCACAGTTCGGCCAAAGCAGTAAAAAGCGTAATGGATGTGTTAGACGGAATGAATATCCTCTGATACCGGCATTAAAATTTATAAATATACCGAACGGTTGTTTTTACGAAAGCAGCCGTTTTTTTTTGTCTATTTTTGAAAGATGAAGATCAAAATACCACTACAGCTTATAGAACTGGAGGATGATAATTACCACCTTGTTGCTGAATCGGCGCTTCCCGATAAAACAACCGGTTACTGGGTGGTAGATACCGGCGCTTCAAAAACGGTATTCGACAAGAACCTTTCTGAAAATTTCAGGGAAATTGAAACGGCACACGAGGAAATACACACAGCCGGAATTGGCGAAAAACCACTCAAATCATCTGTTGGGCGGCTGAACCCTTTTACTCTCGGAAAACTGAAAGTGGAACAACTGCGTGTGGCACTGCTCGATTTGTCGCACCTCAATAAATTTTATTCCAAAGCAACCAACCTTAAAATTTGCGGCCTGCTCGGGAGCGATTTCCTGTTAAAATATAAAGCGGTAATTGATTACAGAAAGAAGCAACTGGTTTTGACATGCCTTTTAAAGTAATTATCAAATCTGCAATTCTTGTTTTTGCAAACCTGAACTATTTAGGTATATTTGCTGCGCTCAAAATGAGTACTTTCGGTTTGTGCAGGTTTTTTGACAAAAGGTTTTGTTTGAATGAAAGTTAAAATACAAATATCGAAAAAGACGATTGCCAGGCTTGGGGTTTTCACAGCCCTGATTGTTGCAGCCGTTTTGTTCGATCATTATTTTGAAAGCCATCCGGTTGAACTGGAAAAAATGGAAACAGGCGCAAGCCGGCACTCCGCCGATCACAGCGTTATTTACCTGTTTAATTCAGCCAATTCATTCAGCGCAAAAACATCGGTGCAGAAAAATCTTACACGAAAATTGTTTGAACAGTCGCATAACAAACTTCTTCAAAAGTGCCATCAGTTAAGAAATTACCAGGTATTAAAAGCAGATAGCGGGAAACCCGCAATTCCGCTGATTTTTTCATACCATCATTTAACTTTCAGGCACTATTACTTTACTTTCCCCGACGACGATCCGTACATCGCATAATACAATCTTTTCATTTTCATTTAGTTTACAATGAAATTCTTTTTTCAGGTATAAATTTATCTGATTTTCGATATTAAGTATTCATAAAAAAATAAAACAATTAAAATTAAAATCACATGCAAAACAAAGGTGCTATTTTAACGCTGGCCATCTTGCTTGCTGCGGTTTGTCTTTACCAGTTGTCATTTACCTGGAAAGCCAGACAAGTAGAAAAAGATGCAGCGGAGTATGCCCAGGGAAATCTTGAAAAGGAAGACGCTTACCTGGATTCAATTTCAGGCGAAGTGGTTTACAATTTTCTGGGGCTGAAAGAATTTACCTACAGAGAAGTAAAAGGACTTGAGCTGAACATGGGACTCGACCTGAAAGGCGGGATGAACGTTACACTTGAAGTGGCAGTGGACGACCTCATTACTGCATTGTCGAACAACAGTCAGGACTCAACATTTAGAGCTGCCCTGGCGCGTGCCAGTGAATTGCAAAAGGAGAGCCAGGAAGACTTTGTAACCCTTTTCGGGCAGGCGTTTGAAGAGATTGATCCAAATGCCCGGCTTGCTTCTGTTTTTCTGACGCTCGAACTGCGCGAAAAAATCAACATCAATTCCACCAACGAGGAAGTACTGGATGTAATCAGGGAAGAAACAAATGCAGCCATCGATAATGCCTTTAACATCATCCGCACACGTATCGACCGTTTCGGTGTGGCCCAGCCCAACATTCAGCAGTTGCAAACAAAGGGCCGTATTTTGGTTGAACTTCCGGGGGTAAAAGATCAGAACAGGGTGCGTGAACTGCTCCAGGGAACTGCCCGCCTCGAGTTCTGGGAAACCTACGAAAACCAGGATGTTTATCCTCATCTGCTTCAGGCCAACGAAAGGTTGAAAGAGATGCAGTCGCTCGGAGGAGATTCTTCTGAAGGAGCTGCTGACGATACCACGGCTGTTGAAGCTGAAACCGGTGAAGAAGCGGCTGAAACGGAAGCCGACACCACAGCCGAAGAAAGTTCATTGCTCGACGAACTTGAAGCTGGTGCAGCAGATGATACCACTGAAGCCGGTATGGATAATCTGGAAAATTTCAGGGAGGAATATCCGTTGTTTGCAGTGCTGAATCCCAGCACCGATCAGCAGGGGCAGCTTTTCCCCGGGCCGGCAATCGGAATTGCCCATTCGAAAGATACCGCAAAAGTGAATGAATACCTTTCGCGTGAGCAGATTCGAAGCATCTTCCCACGGGATATGATGTTTCGCTGGACTGCCAACCCGATTGACGAAGCGGGTAATTTTTACCGGTTAATTGCGCTGAAAGTAACTACCCGCGACGGACAGCCGCCGCTCGACGGTGACGTGATTACCGACGCCCGTCAGGATTTCGACCAGTTTGGTTCGAACCCGGAAGTGGCCATGAGCATGAACAGCGAAGGAGCCAAAACCTGGCAACGGATGACCAAGGAAAACATTGGCAAGTCAATTGCTATTGTACTCGACGGGTATGTACGTTCTTTCCCAACCGTTCAGAATGAAATTTCAGGAGGCCGCTCGAGCATTACCGGATTGGAAAGCATTGAAGAGGCAAAAGACCTTGCAAATATTCTGAAGTCGGGTAAAATGCCGGCGCCTGCACATATTATCCAGGAAGAAATTGTTGGTCCGTCGCTGGGACAGGAAGCCATTAACAGTGGTTTTTATTCCTTCCTGATTGCATTTGTTCTTGTTCTTATTTACATGTTTTTCTTTTACAGCCGCCACGCCGGACTGGCTGCCAATGTTGCACTGATTGCCAACATGTTCTTTATTATTGGTGTGCTGGCATCGTTGGGGGCAACCCTCACATTGCCTGGTATTGCAGGTATTGTGCTTACCATTGGTATGTCGGTTGATGCCAATGTGCTGATTTATGAAAGGGTCCAGGAGGAATTACGTGCCGGAAAAGGAATTAAACTGGCGATTTCCGACGGGTATAAAAATGCTTACTCCGCCATTATCGACGGCCAGGTAACAACCTTGTTAACCGGTATTGTACTTTATGTATTCGGTTCAGGCCCGATTAAAGGTTTCGCAACTACATTGATTATCGGTATCATTACCTCGCTCTTCAGTGCTATTTTCTTAACCCGTTTGATTTTTGAATGGCGTTTGAGCAAAAACCGGAAAATCATGTTCAGCTCACCTGCTACCGAAAAATGGCTACGTAATACTGCTATTAAATTCCTGGAAAAGAAAAAACTATTCTACATTATTTCAGGTGCATTTATCATTCTGTCGGTTGGGTCGCTGTTCGTTCGCGGATTGAACTACGGCATCGACTTTAAAGGAGGACGTACCTATGTTGTCCGCTTTGAGCAGGGTGTGGAAGTAAGCGATGTTACGCAGGCGCTTACTGCGGTTTATGGTACAACTCCTGAAGTGAAAACTTTTGGTTCTGACGATCAGGTTCGCATCACTACCAATTATAAGATAGATGACGACAGTGAAAACATCGATAACGAAGTGGAGGAACTGCTGATGCAGGGATTGCAGAATGGCGGTTTTATCGATCAGGATGTAACGCTGGAAGAATTTACTTCCGATTACCAGATGAGTTCACAAAAGGTCGGGCCTTCTATTTCAGACGATATCCGTAAAGATGCGGTGATTGCCATTGGCTTTGCCCTGATTATTATTTTCCTGTATATTCTTATCCGGTTCAGCAACTGGCAATATGGCCTGGGAGCTGTGGCTGCACTTACCCACGACTCGCTGATTGTGCTCGGTATTTTCTCGCTGCTCTACAATGTGCTGCCGTTCTCGCTGGAAATTGACCAGGCATTTATTGCAGCTATTCTCACGGTGCTGGGTTACTCAATCAACGACACCGTGGTTGTGTTCGACCGTATCAGGGAATTCCTGAAGCTGTACCCGAAACGCGACCGTACCCAGAATGTGGATGCAGCGCTCAACAGCACACTGCGCCGTACTTTCAGTACATCGCTTTCAACATTTGTGGTATTGCTCGCTATTTTCCTCTTTGGGGGAGCAACCATTCGCGGTTTCACATTTGCGCTGCTCGTAGGGGTTGTTGTCGGTACCTACTCATCGTTGTTTGTAGCTACACCAATTGCTTTCGATTTTCATAAACGGTTGGCGAAAGTAACCGCAAAACGTAAAAAATAATTTTTTAAAAAGAACAATATAAAGTGAATAGCCTTGCATATTGCAGGGCTATTACTTTTTTAAGTCTTCATTAAAAAATGATTGTTCCAATTTGTATATTTGTGGGCTAAAACAAGAAGAATGATATCCAATTTATTATTTGTAAGTGGTGGGGAACTCGTGCTGGTAATGTTGCTCGCTTTGCTCTTTTTCGGGGCCAAAGCAATTCCCGACATTGCCAAAACAATGGGGAAAGGTATGCGTGAGTTTAAAAAAGCAACCAACGAAATAAAACGCGAAATTAACGAGCACACCTCCGATATTAAACGAGACATCGACAATGTTCAGTCTTCCGTAAAAAAAGATTTGAATGAGATGCAGTCAACCGTTAAAAAGGATTTGGACGAGGTTGAATCGACCGTTAAGAAAGACCTCGATGATATTGAATCGGCCGTTGAGAAAGATTTGAATAAGGTTGAGTCGACCGTAAAAGAAGAAACCGACCAGATAAAAAAAGAGATTGACGAGGCTTCGGAATCGGTAAAAGAAGAGACCGAAGAGATGAAAAAAGATGTGGAGAAAGCTGCCTCCAAAGCTGAAAAGAAAATGGGAGACGACAAAAAAGATATATCTGACTACAAGGAAGATTAATATTTAACAAAGCCCACGGTTTATGATGATTCTTTCGGCCCTGGCCATGCTTGCCTGTTTTGTTCTGCTGGCACGCATTGTCGATCTGTTTTTTATCGATTCACTGGATAAAATCTCGGGAGATTTGCGTTTGTCGAGCGATGCCGCAGGAGCTACGCTTATGGCAGTTGGTTCGAGCGCCCCCGAATTGTTTGTGGCGCTTTTTTCGGTTTTAAGACCCGGAGAACACCAGGCAATCGGAATTGGGAGTATCGTGGGCAGTGCAATTTTCAACCTCCTGGTAATTGTGGGCGCCGCCGCACTGGTGCGAAAAGCAAAATTAACCTGGCAGCCTGCTGCGCGTGATTTCTTTTTCTACACCGTGGCGGTTGTTTTGCTCGTGCTGTTTATATGGGATGGCAGTTTTTCAATGATTGAAGCTGCAATTTTCCTCGGCATTTATGTCATTTATGTAGCGGCTGTAGTTTACTGGAAGAAAATTTTGCCTTATAACGATGTGCCTTTTGGTGAAGTTGAAGAACGAAAATTCAGCAAAAAAAGGGTTGTCGGTACTCTCGACAAATCGCTTGGCCGGCTTTTTCCCCATCGTGATCATTATTACCTGGTTTTTCTGATTTCAATTGTACTCATTGCCGGTTTGAGCTGGGCGCTGGTTGAACTGGCTATCATCATTTCGTATGCATTGAATATCCCCGAAGCCATTATTGCATTGACAGTTCTTGCCGTGGGAACTTCCATTCCCGATTTGTTCTCTTCAATGATTGTTGCCCGCCAGGGACGCGGCGACATGGCGGTGAGCAATGCCATCGGTTCTAATATTTTCGATGTGCTGGTGGGGCTCGGACTGCCGCTTTTGATTTTTATGCTCATTTCGGGCGAAAATGTTCCAACAGGAGGCGATATTATGCTTTCAGCAATTTTATTGTTTGCTTCAGTTGTATTGCTGTTGCTCCTGCTGCTTGTCAGTAAATGGAGAATTGGGAAATTTACTGGCATTCTGTTAATCGGAATCTATCTTTTTTATGTAATTCGCGAAATACTATTACTTTAGAAACTTAGTTATTTATAAAAACCATTGTATTGATTCAGGTAAAAGACATAAAAAAATCGTTTGGCAAGCTGGAAGTGCTCAAGGGAATCCATCTTGAAATTCCAAATGGAAAAGTTTACTCGGTTGTGGGAGCCAGCGGGGCTGGAAAAACCACGCTTCTGCAAATTATTGGCACCCTGAGCAAACCCGATGCCGGCCAAATTTATTACGACGACCGGAAAATATTTTCGCTGGCGGAAAAAGATTTGGCAGAATTCAGAAATAAGGAAATCGGTTTTGTTTTTCAGTTTCATCACCTGCTTCCTGAATTTACAGCCCTCGAAAATATCTGCATCCCGGCATTTATTGCCAAAAAATCGAAAAAAGAGGCCGAAAAAGCAGCCATGAAACTAATTGATTACCTTGGGTTAAACGATCGGAAAAGCCATAAACCTTCGGAACTTTCGGGTGGCGAAAAACAGCGCGTGGCAGTGGCACGTGCGCTGATAAACAACCCCTCGGTGGTACTGGCCGACGAACCCTCAGGCAACCTCGATTCGGCCAACCGCAATGAATTGCATGAACTGCTTTTTAAACTGCGCGACGATTTCGGACAAACTTTTGTTATTGTAACCCACGACGACCATTTTGCCGAGCAATCCGATAAAATTATCCACATAAAAGACGGAGTAATTGAAGACGTTGATGAAGGTTGAGGAATTGAAAGAATTTTTGGACGAAAAGGCTGAAAAATACAATCGGCCTGCTTTTATTGCCACAGACCCTATTCAGGTCCCCCGTCAGTTTAATCAAAAGGAAAACATTGAAATTGCGGCATTTCTTACAGCAACTATTTCCTGGGGGAGTCGTCCGGCAATTATAAAAAATGCACTGCGGCTCATGTCGCTGATGGACAACCGGCCCTTTGAATTTATAATGAATGGTTCGGGCGCAGATTTTGAACGGCTGGTTTCTTTTGTTCACCGCACTTTTAACGGGCAGGATTGTATCTATTTTGCCCGGTCGCTGAAAAATATTTATCAAAATCACGGGGGGTTGCAGTCAGTTTTTGAAACCGGATACAAAAACGAAGGAAGTGTGAAATCAGCCCTGCGCCATTTTCATTCTGTGTTTTTTGAAATTCACGGTGAACGCACCCGGAAACATATAGCCAATGTGGAACGCGGGGCATCGGGGAAGCGGTTGAACATGTTTTTGAGATGGATGATCCGCTCCGATAAAAATGGGGTAGATTTCGGCTTGTGGGATGGAATTCCGACTTCTGAACTCATGCTTCCGCTCGATGTTCATACCGGAAATGTGGCCCGCAAACTCGGATTGCTCACCCGCAAACAGGATAACTGGAAAGCGGTGGAAGAGGTGACCTCGGAACTCCGTAAATTTGACCCGGAAGATCCGGTGAAATACGATTTTGCTTTGTTTGGTTTAGGTGCTTTTGAAAAGTTTTGAAATGGCAGGAAATAACTGGTTTCAGTTTAAACAATTCAGGATTATTCAGGAAAAAGCCGCAATGAAAGTTGGAACAGATGCGGTGCTTCTCGGCGCATGGACCGATGTTACAGGTGCACGTAATATTTTGGATGTGGGAACCGGAACCGGCATTATTGCCCTGATGCTGGCACAACGCTCCGATGCTCAGGTTACCGCCATCGAAATCGAGAAGAATGCGGCAGAGGAAGCTGCTGAAAATGCAAAAAATTCACCCTGGGCAGAACGCATTTCTGTTGAAAACATTTCATTTCAGGAATTTGCAAAAACCGGCACTCAGAAATTCGACTGCATTGTTTCCAATCCGCCGTTTTTCAGCAACAATATAAAGTCTGCCTGCAAAAACCTGGCAATGGCGCGGCACAACGATTTGCTTTCTCTTTCTGATTTGGCGACGGGAGCTTCGACGCTGCTTTCGGAGAACGGAAAACTTTCACTCATTTTCCCGGTTGAAACAGCCCTGAAATTTGCAGGCCTTGCAGCAAAAAACTCTTTATACCTCGTTCGGCAAACCAAAGTAAGCCCGGCACCTAAAAATCCAACACACCGCCACCTGCTTGAATTTTCGAGGAAACAGTTGCCGGTGAAAAACGATGTTTTAAATATCCGAAC
>JBMCIT010000038.1:0-8973 GCA_048616715.1 Tangfeifania sp.
TCGAACCAATTTTAATTGACAAAAGCAATGATAAATCAGGCTTTCTGGATGAAATTAAAAGAAACGGAATTGAAATAACCTAACACAAAAACAAGCGTCATACTTCAGTCTGGTGAAAAGGACGCCATCAACTATGCAACAGCCTGCTTCCGGCAGGCTTTGAAAACAATACTCGAAATTCATGGAATTTTCCCGAAAAAAAATGCCAATTGCTTATATTTGAAGTATGAAAGATTCGAAGACAAAAATATTGGATCAAATAAAAAAGATTGTAAAAGCCAAAGAGCCTTCAGCGAAAATTTACCTTTATGGTTCACGATCACGGGGTAATGCAAAAAATAATTCTGACTGGGATTTATTGATTTTACTTAATAAAGATAATATTTCATCAGAAGACGAAAGAGAAATTACCTATCCGCTATACGATTTGGAGTTCGACACAGGAGAGGTAATCAGTCCAATGGTTTACACTGTAAAAGAGTGGAATTCAAAATACAGTGTCACACCTTTTTATCAAAATGTAATGAAGGAGGGCAAACTTTTATGACCGATTATTCACCGCATGATTATATAAAATACCGGATTGACCGGGCAAAAGAAACCATTGAGGAAGTTCGCACACACATTAATAACAGATTTTGGAATACAGCCATAAACAGGATGTATTATGCCTGTTTCTATGCTGTAAGTGCTTTATTGTTCAAAGAAGATATTGAGGTTTCGAGCCATTCGGGAGTCCGGCAAAAATTTGGTGAGCACTTTGTTAAAACCGGAAAAATTGACAGGGGCCTGGCAAAGCATTTTACAGAACTGGCTGAAAAAAGGCACAAAGGAGATTATAATGACTTTTTCGATTACGATGAAGAAACAGCTTTACGATTATATCCTTATTCGAGGAAATTTATTGAAGAAATTGAAAAGTTAATGAATAAGTGAAAATATGAAGGCACCAATTATAATAAGAGATAAGATTTTTAAGTATAAGAAGGATGCTCTTCTGTTCTTTAAAACAATACTTAATTCTTATGATTTTGGAGAAGTGTTAAATGAAGAAGACACTAAAGATGTGACAGCATTGCTTCTTGAAAATGAAACTAGAAAGGATAAAATTGGGTCTGGGATTAAAGAAATAAGAATTGGGAAAGTACAGTTTGGAACTAAATGTTTCCAGATTATAAGGAATGATTCAACATTAGAAAATTTTTCTTATGTCTATTGTATAAATGGTGACCTCAAACCATTTACAAAATTTAGCAATGCTTGTAGAAATGCGATTCATAAAGATCTGTAATGTAAAACAAAGATATTTTGACCAAAATTCGATTAATGGAATGGTCAAATGTCAGGAAACAGGAATATTAAGTTCTTGGAAAGAACTAAATGTTGACCATAGACAACCAAATACTTTATCTGTGATTATTGATCGATTTATTGAAATCCATAATGTTGACTTAAAAAATATTGAATATGAGACCGATAAAGACAATAAATCCTTACTTGCTGATAAAGATTTAGAAAACAAATTTAGAGATTATCACATGGAAAAAGCTAATTTAAGAATTGTTAGAAAGGAAAAAAATAAAGGACGTTCTCATCAGGGAAGAGTGAAGAATCAAAAAAAAGATTTACGTATTGAAAAAAAATACTAATTATTTCAATTCTAGGTCTGATTTCCCAATCCGTACAAACAACAACCCCCCGTTCACTAAAAACGCAGCAATAATCACCAAATTTCCAGCCAACGGATCGCCCCAAACATTGATGATTTTCCCGGTCAGTGCCACAAAACCACCGGCCAGAATTGCTGCTGTTAGTTGCGGTTTCACCACTTTCAGTTTCAACAAACCGGCCAGCATGGGCACTACAAAAGCCCCGGAGAAAAAAGTAAGCGCCAGCAGCAGCGACTGCAAAATGGAGGTCACAAAAAGGGCAACGACTATGCTCAATCCACCCATAACAACAATCAGTAACCGTGTCATTTTCAGCGAACTTTTTTTATCGGGGTTGCCCGAAATTAGTTCGCTTAGAATCAGGGAAGAAGTAAGCAGTGTGGTATCGGCCGACGACATTACTGCCGAAAGCAACGCCGCCAAAAACAGCCCGTAAAACCAACCGGGCAACAGCGTGTGTGCAAACGCAAGAATTTCTGTTTCACCCGATTCGCCGGAATAAATTCCCAGGTAGGTCAGCAAAAATGAAATCGGTAATAAAATAAAAGCCACAATCAGAATACTCCGCGTAGCTGTTTTTTCATTCCTGGCGCAAAATACCCTTGAGTAAATATCGGGGCCTACCACAAAAGTCACCGAATAAGTAAGCATGAGAATAATTAAATCGAGCACTGAAAACGTTGTGTTAAAAAGCGAACCGAAATGAAGGGTTTCAAAAGTGCCGGTTCCGTTTTCTTGAAGCGAAACAAAGGTGAGCGCCGAAAGTCCGAACACAATCAAAACCGATTGCAGCGTATCGGTTTTCAGGATACTCATCTGGCCGCCAATCAGCGTGTATAAAATAAAAACAGCCCCGGAAACAATGGCCGACTGACTGTAACTAATCACATCGAGGCCGGCAATGATTTTGGCAGCGGCAATAATCTGCGCCGCCACAATTCCCAGCCATGCCACCGGGATTATCACCGATGAAATGAATTCAGCTCTTCTCCCAAAAAAATGCCCCAGCAGTTCGGGCAGGGTATATTTCCCGAACCGGCGGACATATTTTGCCAGCGGTGTTAACACAAATAAACCGAGTGCGGCGCAAAACAAAAACCAAAGCGCCGGCCAGCCGGTACTTTGGCTCAGTTCAATGGTCCCCAAAATAGCAGAACCTCCCAGAATGGTGGCCAGCAAACTCCCCGAAACCGGCAGCCATCCGGCTTTTTGGCCCGCCACGTAATAATCTGACGGACTTTTTATTTTAAAAGCCGACCAGACACCAATCAGCAAAATGAGTATGAAATAGATAATTATGATAGTTACCGGCTGCATATTGTTTCATTTTGAATGGGCAAATATCGGAATTTCTGAAGCAATATTGTATTTTAGCTACCAAATTGAAAATATAATTATGAAACGAATCATTTTTCCGCTTGCTGCGATATTGTTAATTTTGGCCTCCTGTAATTCAAAAAATAAAGTTGTGCCACCAGTTGCAAAGAAAATTCCAAAGGAACTAACTACTCACGGCCATACGCGTGTCGACAATTATTACTGGATGAACCAGCGCGAGGATCCGGAAGTGATTTCGCACCTCGAGGCTGAAAATGCCTACAAGGACGCGGTGATGAAACACACCGAAGCGTTGCAGGATGATTTGTTCGAAGAAATTAAATCGAAAATTAAGCAGGAAGACGAGTCGGTTCCATACAAAAAGAACGGCTATTTTTACTACACCCGCACGGTTCCTGAAACTGAATACTATTTGGTATGCCGAAAAAAAGGTTCGCTCGATGCCGAAGAACAGGTAATGCTGGATGTTAATAAAATGGCAGAAGGCTACGAATATTTCCAGTTGGGCGGCTCGTCCGTCAGCACCAACAACAAACTGCTGGCTTTTGGTGTGGACACGGTCAGCCGCCGCAAATACACCATTCATTTTAAAAACCTTGAAACAGGAGAAATCCTGGAAGATGCCATTCCGATGACCACCGGCAGCGCAGTGTGGGCCAACGATAACAAAACAGTTTATTATGTATTGAAAGATGATGTTACCCTGCGCTCGGAGCGGATTATGAAACACGTTTTGGGAACCCCGGTGGAAGAAGATGAGGAGGTTTTTTATGAAGACGATGAAACTTTTTCCACATTCATTTATAAAACCAAATCAGAGCAATATTTGATAATTGGCAGTGAGAGCACGCTAACTTCGGAGTATCGTTTTCTGGATGCGGATAACCCCGAAGGCGAATTCAAAATTATACAGCCACGCACCCGCGAACTGGAATATTCAGTTGATCATTTTGGCGATCACTTTTACATTCGCACCAACCTCGATGCGCTTAACTTCCGGCTGATGAAAACACCGGTTTCGGCCACCGAAAAAGATAACTGGGAAGAAGTTATCGCACACCGCAAAGATGTTTATTTTTCCGATTTTGAAATTTTCCGCGATTTTCTGGTGGTTTCCGAAAGAAAAGAGGGAATTACCGAACTGCGCGTGATGCCCTGGAAAAATGGCAATGAGTATTACATTGAATTTGATGAGGAAGTTTATACCGTCCGGTTGAATACAAATTTGGTTTTTGATACCGATACGCTGAGGTTCAGTTACACTTCGCTCACCACGCCCAATTCAATTTTCGATTACAACATGAAAACCCGCGAGCGCGAGTTGCTGAAAGAAGACGAGATTCTGGGTGATTTCGACAAAAACGATTACATGACCAAACGGATTTATGCCCCTGCCCGCGATGGAAAAAAAATTCCGATGTCGCTGGTTTATAAAAAAGGCGTGGAACAGAATGGCGATAATCCCGCGCTGATTTATGGTTACGGTTCGTACGGTTACACCATCGATCCTACGTTCCGCCTTTCCATTTTGCCGCTGCTCGATCGCGGTTTTGTGTATGCCATTGCACACATCCGTGGCGGACAAATTAACGGCAGGGAATGGTACGAAGACGGAAAGCTGCTCAATAAAATGAACACCTTCACCGATTTTAACGATTGCGCACAGTATCTGATAAACGAGAATTATACCAACAACGGGAAATTGTTTGCCAAAGGCGGCAGCGCCGGCGGTTTGCTGATGGGCGCCTGCATGAACATGCAGCCCGAACTGTATAAAGGAATGATTGCCAACGTGCCGTTTGTAGATGTGGTTACCACCATGCTCGACGAAAGTATTCCGCTCACCACCAGCGAATACGACGAATGGGGAAATCCGAACGACGAAAAATATTACCATTATATGCTGTCTTATTCGCCTTACGACAATGTGGAAGCTAAAGACTACCCGTCGCTGCTGGTTACCACCGGCCTGCACGATTCACAGGTGCAGTACTGGGAGCCTGCCAAATGGGTAGCCAAACTCCGCGAAATGAAAACCGATGACAATCCGCTGCTGTTTCATATCAACATGGATTACGGCCACGGCGGGGCCTCCGGACGTTTTCAGTGGATCAGGGATACGGCGCTGGAATATGCCTTTATGTTCGATCAGTTGGAACCAGAATAGGACAAGATTGATTTTTGTGTTATGCAACATCATAATTCACACCAAAAAATCATTATTTTTGTGAGTACCGTGTTCGCACACGGAACTATTTTTTTAAATCCTGTAATAAAATTGAAAAATGAATAAGCTTATTTTTTTTATCGCTGGTCTTTTTATCCTGAATGGATGCGCCACAAAGAATGATGATGGCTGGACCGAACTTTTTAACGGAAAAGATCTCACCGGTTGGAAACAGCTCAATGGCGAAGCCAAATTTGAAGCAGTTGACGGTATGATAGTAGGAACTACCGTGGCCAATACGCCCAACTCGTTTTTATGCACCGAAGAAAATTACTCCGATTTTGTGCTTGAACTGGAAATGTTCCTCGAGGAAGATTTTAACTCGGGAATGCAAATCCGCAGTGAAAGCAATCCCGATTATATGGATGGCCGGGTGCATGGCTACCAGTGCGAAGTAGACCCTTCTGACCGGGCCTGGAGCGCAGGAATTTACGATGAAGCCCGTCGCGGATGGCTTTACCCGGTGGAATTAAACCCGGAAGCCAAAATGGCTTTTAAAGATGGAGAGTGGAACCACTACCGCATCGAGTGCATCGGCCCCTCAATCAGGACCTGGCTCAACGGTGTTCCGGTAGCCCATCTTATCGACGATATGACACCCGAAGGGTTTATCGGTTTGCAGGTGCACTCCATCGGCGATGAAACGATGGCCGGAAGACGAATTATGTGGAAAAATATCCGCATTAAAACCGAAAACCTGGAACCTTCACCCAACGAAGGCATTTACGTGGTAAATATGTTGCCTAACAATCTGAGTGATGCTGAAAAAGAACAGGGTTTCAAACTGCTTTTCGACGGCAATTCAACCGAAAACTTTAAAAGTGTTGACGGCGACGAATTTCCTTCAAAAGGATGGAAAGTGGAAGATGGTATTCTAACGGTTGTGGGCAGCGGCGGCGATCCGGAGAAAAAAGGTGGCGACATTGTTACCCGCGAAAAGTATGGGGCGTTTGAACTGAAATTCGATTTTCAGTTTACCGAAGGCGCCAACAGTGGCATAAAATACGGACTCGGAAACAATGGGCCGTCAATAGGTTTGGAATACCAGATACTGGACGACGAAAATCACCCCGATGCCAAAAACGGGATAGACGGAAACCGTACTTTGGCATCGCTTTACGATTTGATTCCCGCAAAAAAAGAAGGCCGGTTTGTAAACGGCCCGGGCAAATGGAACCGCGGCCGCATTGTTTTGTATCCCGATAACAGGGTGGAACACTGGCTCAACGGACGGAAATTAGTGGAATTTACACGGGGCAGCGAAGAATTTAAGGAGCTTGTTGCAGGCAGTAAATTTGCTGAAAGAGAAGGTTTCGGAATGTCCGAAGAAACTCCTATCCTTATCCAGGATCACAACGATACCGTACATTTCAGAAGTATAAAAATAAGAGAATTATAAACCATGACGAACAGAAGAAATTTTTTAAAAGCTGCAGGTATTGGCCTGGCGGCAACAACCCTGCCCACATTGGCAGGCGCAGCCGGCCCATCTTCAGTTAGGAGAAAAAATAAGTTTGATTTTAAGTTGGGAATTGCATCGTACTCACTTCGGAATTTTAATCGTGAACAGGCACTCGATATGACAGTGCGTTGCGGAGTAGAACGTATCTGCTTTAAAAGTATGCACCTCCCGCTCGATTCAGGCAAAGCCGAAATTGAAAAGGCAGTGGCCGACTGCAAAGAAAAAGGTGTGGCCCTTTATAGCGGTGGAGTTATTTATATGAAAAATAATGCAGAAGTCGATCAGGCATTTGAATATGCAAAAATGGCCGGAATGGATATGATTGTAGGTGTTCCAAATCATGAGTTGCTCAGTTATGTGGAAGGCAAAGTGAAAAGCTACGACATCAAACTGGCCATTCACAACCACGGCCCGGGCGACGATCTCTATCCCAGCGCCGAAAGCGCTTACAACCTGATTAAAAATATGGACAAGCGCATGGGGTTGTGCATCGATATCGGCCACACCAAACGCATCGACCGCAATCCGGAACAGGATGTGATAGATTTTTTCGACCGTGTTCACGATATTCATATTAAAGATGTAACGGCTGCCAAAGCCGAAGGTACAACATGCATTGTTGGGCGGGGCGTAATCGATATCCCTTCGTTCCTTGAAACGGTTGTAAAGATGGACTATAAAGGCACAATTGCGCTCGAATACGAAGCCGATGCCAACGATCCGCTTCCCGGAATGATGGAATCATTTGGTTATACCAAAGGTGTACTTGCGATGCTGTAGAAGAAGTAAAAATTATAAAACAAAATAATATGAGTTCAAACAGAAGGGATTTTATCAGAAAAGCAACAGCAGGCGCTGCCGGGATTGCAGTGGGTGGATCGGCAATGGGAATGTCGGCTAAAAGTTACAGCCGGATAATCGGCGCCAACGATAAACTGAATGTGGCTATTGCCGGCCTTGGTAGAAGACTTGGCGCTTTTTACGCTCCAATTGCCAAAAAGGAAGCCAACGTGGAACTAATTTATTTGTGCGATGTCATGGAAAAACAACGCGAAAAGGCTATGCAGAATTTTTCAAAACACATCGATTACAAGCCGAAACTCGAGAACGACATCCGCAAAGTTATCGACGATCCGAAAGTAGATGTCCTTATCAATGCCACACCCGATCACTGGCATGCCCCAGGCTCTATTATGGCCATGAAGGGAGGAAAACATGTTTATGTGGAAAAACCAAGCAGCCACAATATGTTTGAGAATGAGTTACTCGTTGAAGCTGCGAAAAAACTGAATAAAGTGGTACAGATGGGGAACCAGCAACGTTCTTCAGATCATACCATCGAAATAATGAAAGAGATTCATAGCGGAGTCATTGGTACTCCGTACAAAGCGGTTGCATTTTATACCAGCGCCCGGGGCGAAGTGCCGGTTCAGAAAAAAGCCCCTATTCCGCAGGGACTCGACTGGGACTTGTTCCAGGGACCCGCTCCGCGACGCGGTTACACCGAGGAAACCTGGGATTACAACTGGCACTGGTATGGGTGGGCATACGGAACCGCTGAAACCGGAAATAATGCTACTCATGAACTGGACGTTGCGCGCTGGGCACTGCAGGTTGACCTGCCGCTTCACGTGGAGGTGGAAGCCGAAAAAAGGCACTACATAAATGACGGCTGGGAAATGTACGATACCATGGATGCTACGTTCCGCTTTGCCGGCGACAAGATTATTAAATGGGACGGTAAAAGCCGGAACGGTTACGATACTTACGGCGGTGGCCGCGGTACCATTATTTACGGTAGCGATGGAGCAGTGTTTGTTGACCGGGGTAAATACGTTTTAACCGACAGGCGGGGAAAAGTTATCAGAGAAGTCAAATCCGGTTCTGCAGAAGCAGGCACCGCACTTGGTGGCGGCGGAGATATGTCAACAACTCACGTAATGAACTTTTTCGACGGGATACGTGGAAAAGCAAAACTGAATGCACCCATTGACGATGCCAACATCAGTATGGCCATGGTGCACTACTCAAACATTGCCTATCGCATTGGAAAAGGATTTGATGTTGATGAAAGCACCGGAAGAATGTACGACCGGGATGCCATGCAATTATGGGGCCGTGAATATGCGCCGGGATGGAAGCCTGAGATTTAATAATTTCTTATTGAAACAGTTATTCAATTTAATAGTTCCCCGGTTGATTTTAGCCGGGGAATTTTTGTTTTTACGGTATAAAACAAAAATTATTTAAAAGGTGAATCGGGTTCGCTGGCAAAC
>JBMCIT010000039.1:0-8889 GCA_048616715.1 Tangfeifania sp.
TTGCTAAAGATTTTGAAGGGTTGAACGAAATAATTGAAAATATGTGGGAAACCATGTATGCGTCAGATGGGGTAGGGCTTGCTGCGCCACAGGTTGGAAAATCAATCCGCATTTTTCTGGTGGATGCCACTTCGGGTGCCGATGAAGAACCTGAACTGAAAGACTTCAAAAAAGTATTTATCAATCCTGAAATAATCGAACGCGGTGGCGATGAATGGGTGATGAACGAAGGTTGCCTCAGCCTGCCCGAAATCAGGGAAGATGTAAAGCGCCCCGATTATGTGCGCGTTAAGTATTTCGATGAAAACTTCGAATTGCATGAGAAAGAATTTACAGGGTATGCCGGACGGATTATTCAGCACGAATTCGATCATCTTGAAGGAATTCTTTTTATCGATTACCTTTCACCTCTGCGAAAAAGGTTGCTGAAAGGTAAGTTGCGCGACATCACAACCGGTAAGATAACACCTCATTACCGGATAAAAGTTCCGGTTAAATAAACTGTAACTTTTTCCGGTCCTTCCCGTTTTAAAATTTATCCGAATTAACACCGGGAAAGATTGGAAAAAACATTGCAAAAAATACCCTTTCTTCGCTTCGTACTGGCTCTCGCTGCAGGCATTGCACTTTCGTCTTCTTTAAAACCGGAACCTGTTTTCCCCAGCCTGGTTTTACTGTTTTTACTAATCGTTGTTATTTTGCTTCACTATTTTTACAATTACCGGGTAGCTCCTTTCTGGGGCCTTTCAATTCAACTGTTTTTTGTTTTTCTCGGAATACTTGTCTATTCACTTTACAATCAGAAACCGGTTTTTTACAAAGAGGGAAAATTTAGCGCGGTGGTGATTGAGATTCCGGATGAAAAACCCAATTCGTACCAGGCAGTGTTAAAAATTGATGCTGTTTTCCGAAATGATTCTGTTTGGCATGTTCAGGAAAAGGTAATGGCATGGTTTGAAAAGGACTCCAGGGCAAAGAAATTAATTCCCGGCGATCGGCTGATTTTTAACCGGACACCACAAATGATCGGGAACAAGGGAAATCCGTTTGAGTTTGATTACAAATCGTACCTGGCACGAAAAAAAATATACCGGCAGATTTATATACCCGGCGAAAGCTGGCAGAAAATGAATGCAGAGAACAAATTTTCTGTTTCTGTTTTTGCAGAAAGGATACGTTTGAAACTACTCAGAATCTATCGGCAACAAAATCTGGGTGAAAATGAAATGCAGATTTTATCGGCTCTCACTTTAGGCTACAAGCGTGGCCTCGATCCGGAAACAAAGCGTGTTTTTGCATCGGCGGGGGCAATGCATGTTCTGGCAGTTTCGGGGTTGCATGTGGGCATTGTTTACATGGTATTGGGGGTTTTTTTTGGATTTTTGCAGCGGCAAAAAACAGGCAGGATATTTTTTGTTTTCCTGGTTATTTCTGCGTTGTGGATTTTTGCTTTTCTGACCGGGCTTTCGCCGTCGGTCTCGCGGGCAGCAACCATGTTTTCATTTGTGGTGATTGGCAAAAATATGCGCAGGCAAACAAATATTTACAATACACTGGCGGCCTCGGCATTTTTGCTCTTGCTAATCAATCCGAATAACCTGTTCGAAGTGGGGTTTCAGCTTTCTTATGCTGCTGTTTTTGGAATCGTATTTTTACAGCCCCGCCTTGAAAAGCTGGTAAATATCCGTTATAAAGTACCGCTCTATTTCTGGAAATTACTTACCGTTTCAGTAGCTGCACAAATTGCAACATTTCCGGTATCCGTTTTTTATTTTAACCAGTTCCCGGTTTACTTCTGGATTTCCAATTTGTTTGTCATCCCGGCAGTTATTTTTTTGATTCCCTGCGGAATGGCACTTTTGGTCCTTAACAGTGTTCCGGTCCTTTCAGGAATTCTTTCAACCCTTTTAAACGGCGTTGTCGGTATTGTATACTCCGCACTTCAGTTTATCGAAAATATGCCACACTCAATAATCGAATTTTCTTTGCTTCCTGCCGAACTGATTTTTCTTACAGCCTCTTTGTTGTCGTTGTTTGTTTTTATCAGCTCAAAAAGCCGGCGTTTTTTTAAATTGGCAATGTTTATGTTTTTGTTGGTAGTAACTACCACTCTGAGTGCTGAAATCAGAAATTTATTCCGAAATGAATTAATTGTTTATAACGAATCCGAAAATACCATCGTTCATCTGATCTCCGGCAACCGGAATTATATCATTTCCGAAAAAGAGATTACGGCTGATGACTATTCGGTTAATACAATTCAAAAAACAATTAGCCGATACAGGCTAGATGCCCCGGTTTATTTAGCCGCCGACTCTGTTTTTGAGGATGATTTATTGTGTGTTGGCCAAAGGTTTATCTGTTTTCAAGACCGGATTTTCTGCCTAAGTTCCACCAATAAAAAAATAGCCGGGAATATTATTCCTGAAATCATTATCGGAACTTCCCGGGATTTATCTGAAATGAAACATAACTTTGAAAGTCAGGTGCTTGTAAACACCGATCATTTTTCGTTTCGAAATACTGATGATTCGATGAATGTTTATTCGGTCAGCACAAAAGGGGCTTTCATGGAAAAATGGTAACCCTGTTCATCTTTTACATTAAATGAATTGTTGTTTAAAGAGAAAAAGCAGTAAGAATTCTGGTATATCCATGTGTATTCTTTTAATTTGTAATGAATTTTAAAAAAGGTGGTTTATAATGAAAGTTGTAATTGCAGGGGCTGGTGAAGTTGGAACTCATTTAGCCCGCATGCTTAGTAATGAGGATCATGACATTGTTCTGATGGACGATTCACTTGAAAAGCTTTCAAAAGTGAGCGGAGATGTCGATTTAATGACTGTTACCGGTTCAGCGCACTCTTTTCAGGATTTAAAACAAACGGGCCTGGCAAAGGCCGATCTTTTTATAGCAGTCACCCCATTCGAAGAGCGAAATGTGCTGGCTTGTTCAATGGCTTCTTATCTTGGGGTAAGGCGCACTATTGCCCGGATCAACAATTCGGAATACCTGATGAAAAGGTACCGCGAAAAATTAAATAACCTCGGAATTCATGAACTCATTTACCCCGAAACGCTGGCTGCCAAAGAAATCGTAGCATCGGTAAAACAAACCGGTACCCGGCAGTTGATCGAGTTTTCGAACGGGAAACTGCTATTGTTAGGGATTAAAGTACGGAAAGACGCCCCGATCCTGAACAAAACATTTGAAGAACTTGCACAGGAAAACGAACATATTCTGGTGGTGGCTATAAACCGCGAAAATGAAACAATCATTCCCAACGGAACTGATTTTATAAAAGATGGCGATATTGTATTTTTCGTAACTACGCGGGTTGAACAGCAAAAGGTTTTTGAACTTACCGCAAAAAAAACATTCGAAGTAAAAAATATCATGTTTCTGGGAGGAAGCCGCATTGCAATGAAAGCCATTGAGAAACTGGGCGATCAATACCGAATAAAAGTGGTGGAACAGAACCATGAAAAAAGCGAAAAGGTTGCCGAAAAATATGCCAATGCGCTGGTGATTAATGGCGACTGCCGAAACCTCAAACTCCTGAAAGACGAAGGCCTTGAAAAAATGGATGCCGTTGTGGCAACAACAGGTAATTCAGAAACAAATATTCTGGGATGCCACCTGGCCAAAACACTCGGTGTGCGCCGCACCATTGCCGAAGTAGAAAACTTGGCGTTTATGGGATTATCCGAAAATATGAATATCGGGAGCATTGTGAATAAGAAACTCATTGCGGCCAGCTATATTTACCGGTTCACGCTCAATGCCGCAATTTCAAAAGTAAAATGCCTTACTGCCTCCGATGCGGAAGTTTTTGAGTTTATTGCCAAACCCGATGCTAAAATTACACTGAAACCTATTAAAGATTTGGGATTCCCCGAGGAAGCAATAATAGGGGGAATAATCAGAGGCGACGATGCCTTTATTGCCAGGGGCGATACAGAAGTAAAGGAGGGCGATAAAGTAGTAGTGTTTACGCTTCCTTCAGGCATTAAAAAACTGGAGAAATTTTTTAAATAATTCAGGCGTGCAAATTCAGCAATAATGAATTATAAAATCATTTTTCGTGTACTGGGATTTCTGCTTTTTGTGGAAGGGATAGCCATGATGCTGGCTTTTTTTGTTTCATTTATTTACAGAGAATACGATCAAACTGCATTTCTCATTTCTGCCGGAATTAATGTTGCACTTGGCGGACTGATAGTTTACCTTACCCGGAAAGCAAACAGGGATATTGGCCGGAAAGAAGGATACATCATCGTTTCCTCAGTTTGGATTGTTTTTTCATTTTTTGGAAGTTTGCCCTATGTAATCAGCGGTGCCATTCCAAATTTCACCAATGCTTTTTTCGAAACCATATCGGGGTTTACAACCACCGGCTCTTCCATTTTAGATGATATCGAATCGTTGCCCCACGGAATTTTATTCTGGCGAAGTATTACACAGTGGTTGGGTGGTATGGGAATTATTGTTTTATCGCTCGCAATTTTACCGGTTTTCGGAATTGGCGGCATGCAGCTCTATACGGCTGAGGTTCCGGGGCCAACCCCCGATAAAATAAGCCCGCGCATCCGGCAGACCGCTAAAACACTTTGGGTCATTTATCTGGGCTTTACTGTTACCGAGACGTTATTGCTTTGGGTAGGAGGGATGTCTGTTTTCGATGCTGTTTGCCATTCCTTTACAACTATGGCAACCGGGGGGTTTTCTACCAAACAGGAAAGTATTGCTCATTGGTCGTCCCCGTTTATCCACTATGTAATTGTGGTTTTTATGTTTTTTGCCGGAACAAATTTTACGCTTTCCTACCTTGCAATTCAGGGTAAATTTAAGCGGGTTTTAAAGGATGAAGAGCTAAAATATTATGGTTTATTTATACTTGTTTTTACAGCAATCGTTTTCACGGGGTTACTGATAACTTCGCAAACCGGAGTTGAGAAATCATTCCGGGATGCACTTTTCCAGGTTGTTTCCATAATAACAACTACAGGGTATGCAACTGCCGATTACCTGAGTTGGTCCCCGATTCTTACCATCGTTATTTTTGTGTTGTTCTTTTTTGGGGGGTCGGCTGGTTCAACCGGTGGCGGGATGAAAATCATGCGTATCGTACTTTTGCTGAAAAACAGTTATTACGAACTCCGGCGGATGGTACATCCTCAAGCCATCATTCCGGTTAAGTTCAATAACCATTCGGTGGATGCGAAAATTGTTACCAACGTACTTGCTTTTTTTATGTTCTATTTTGCCATATTTGGCGCCAGCACTGTTATTTTCACTTTAATTGAACCGGATATGGAATCGGCAATGGGAGCAGTAGCAACAAGCCTCGGCAATATTGGGCCGGGACTTGGAAATGTTGGGCCGGACGAGAATTTTCTTCATGTAAAACCATTGGGTAAATGGTTCCTTTCGTTTTTAATGTTGCTCGGGCGTTTGGAGTTATTTACTGTGCTGATACTGTTTTCTCCTTCGTTCTGGAAAGAATAAGCGGTTACAACTCCAACTGGCCTTTCCCTTCGCGGGTAATTTCAATTTCATTTCCGGTGCAATCCACAATGGTGGAAGGAACCAACTCACCCGGTCCGCCATTAACTACAATGTCGGCAATGTCCTGGTACTTTTCGTAAATCAGTTCCGGGTCGGTCGTGTATTCGCGTATTTCATCTTCGTCGTAAATCGAAGTCGACAAGATTGGATTCCCCAGTTCGTATACAATATCGCGGATTATGTTGTTGTCGGGAATACGGATACCAACTGTTTTTTTCTTGCCCTTAAAATATTTGGGAACATTGTTGTTGGCTTCCAGAATAAAAGTGAACGGCCCGGGCAGGTTCTTTTTTATGAGTTTAAAAACTGAATTTGAAATGGGTCGTGTGTAATCCGACAGGTGGCTAAAATCGCTGCAGATAAATGAAAAGTTTGCTTTTTCAACTTTTATGCCTTTAAACCGTGCCACATTTTCAACCGCTTTCGCGTTCATAATATCGCAGCCCATCCCGTAAACCGTGTCGGTTGGGTAAATAATAATTCCACCGTTGCGCAAAACTTCTGCAATTTTGCGCACATCGCGTGGGTTGGGATTTTCATTGTAAAGCCGCAGCAACATATTCAATTAATTAAAAAATTGGGTGGTAAAATTATAACTTTAGATTTATTTTTGGCATTTCGTCAGCAATAAGTAATGAAACAACAAATACTGAAAAAAACAGCCGATGGTTCTTTTACCATTTACCTGCCTGAAATGGGGGAACAATATCACTCGATGAACGGGGCCATTACCGAATCAAATCATGTGTTTATCGAAAAGGGATACCTGTTCAATAAAGAAATCAATCCATCAGTTTTTGAGGTGGGATTCGGAACGGGGCTGAATTGTTTGTTGACGATTTTACAGGCACAAAAATTTAAACGCCCGACTGTTTATTATTCAGTTGAAAAATATCCTTTAAGTATTGAAGTGGCGCAAAAACTGGATTATGGCTCATTTTTTTCGGATGAAGCATGCAAATGGTTTGGAAAAATTCATTCCTGCCCGTGGGAACAGGAAATTCAGATATCAGAATATTTCAGGTTGTGTAAATTAAAAACTGATCTTGCACAAGCAAAATGCCCTGAAAGCAAAAAGTTTGATGTAATTTATTTCGATGCTTTTGGACCGGATAAGCAACCCCAAATGTGGACACCGGATATTTTCGGAAAAATTGCCGGGATGACAAAAGACACAGGTGTTTTTGTTACTTACAGTGCCAAAGGTCAGGTTCGCAGAGATTTGACAACTGCCGGTTACAAAATGGAAAGATTGCCGGGCCCGCCCGGTAAAAAACAAATGTTGAGGGGAATAAAAGTGGATTCAAACCTTCAATTGCCAAAAAATTGAATTATCTTCGCCCCTCAAACCGAGAAAGTAGTAAAATGACAGAAAAAAAGATTACAGGCGAGTTAAACCGGTTTAGTTATGCGTTAGGAATGAGTGTTGCCTCCAATCTCATAAAATCAGGCGTAAAAAAAGTAAATCCTGAAACATTTCTGCAGGCAATTAATGACACTTTTACAGGCGAAATGCCAAAAATGATGCCCGAAGAAGCCAATAAAATTCTGGAAGGGTTTATGCAAAAAGCCAGTCAGGATGAAACAAAAAGTAACCTGGAAGAGGGAATAAAATTCCTGGCTGCAAACAAATCTGATAAAAGAGTAATAGAACTGCCAAGCGGATTGCAGTATAAAGTGATTAAAGAAGGCGACGGCGAACTGGCAACACCCGAAAACCAGGTAAAATGTCATTACCACGGTACATTAATCGATGGCACAGTGTTTGATAGTTCGGTGGAACGAGGAGAACCTGCGGTTTTTCCGGTAAATGCCGTTATACCGGGTTGGGTGGAAGCATTGCAGCTTATGCCCGTTGGTTCAAAATGGCGCCTGTTTATTCCGCCCGAACTTGCTTACGGCGAACAGGGAGCCGGAAGCATTATCGGACCCAATTCAACCCTGATTTTTGATTTGGAATTATTGGAAATTGTTTAAATATATTATTATCATGAGAAAGAGTGTTATTTATTTTACCGGTTTGTTTTTATTGATTGTCGGAATGAGTTGTCAGCAAAACGGTAGTGTGTCGGATGTAGAACTTGAAACACCTGCCGATTCTGCAGGTTATGCAATTGGAATTTTAGTAGGAAACAACAATAGGGAACAGGTGGGCAATGCTCCCGGTGGTGACGACATTAGTATTGAAGCCATGGTTGCCGGGTTCGCCAAAGCTGCCAGAGGCGAAGAAGCAGATTTGACTCCCGAGGATGCTGACCGGATTGTACGTGAATTTTTTACTGCAGCCGGAGAACGTGAAGGACAGTTAAACCTTGAAGAAGGAAATGCATTCCTGGAACAAAACGAACAACGTTCTGAAGTAAAAGTAACCGAAAGTGGATTGCAGTATGAAGTATTGCAGGAAGGTGACGGCCCGGTTCCTGAAGAAGGTGATATGGTGCGTGTTCATTACCACGGTACGTTAATTGACGGAACGGTTTTCGACAGTTCTGTTGATCGCGGTGAACCTGCTACATTTGGTGTAGGACAGGTAATTCCCGGATGGACCGAAGCGTTGCTAATGATGCCCGTTGGTTCGAAATGGAAAATTTACCTGCCTTCTGATTTGGCTTACGGCGAACGTGGTGCAGGTGGCGACATCGGCCCTAACGAAACGTTGATTTTCGAAGTGGAATTGCTCGAAATTTTAGACGAGGAGCAACAGCAGCAGCAACAACAACAACAGCAAATGCAGCAACAAATGCAACAACAAATGCAACAACAACAGCGGTAATAAGGAAAAATAGATTATTATTTTTTAAAGAAACCCTTTGCAGTTTTTTTGCAAAGGGTTTTTTATTTTATTTTTGTTTTTATGAGTTTACAAATTAACGGAAAAATACAGCAGATATTAAAACCCGAATCGGGTGTCAGCCGTGCCGGCAAAGAGTGGAAAAAACAGGAGTTTGTAATTGAAACCGATGAGCAGTTTCCCCGAAAAGTGTGCTTTACGCTTTTCAACGATAAATCGTCGTTGCTTAACGGGTTTTCAGAAGGCGACGAGGTGGATGTTTCGTTCAATCTCGAATCGAGAGAATATAACGGAAAATGGTTTCACAACATTAACGCCTGGAAGCTGGAAAAAACAGGTGCTGAAGAAAACCTGCCCGAACCACCGCCGGAATTCCGCCCCGAGGACATTCCACCGGAACCAGCCGACGATGGCGGCAACGATTTACCATTTTAACGTTTTATCAAATTAAAACTGTACCTAATGAACCTTTCAAGAAGAAAATTCGTTGCCAAAACGGCCGCAGGAACTGCCGCCCTTGTTAGCATTCC
>JBMCIT010000040.1:0-8836 GCA_048616715.1 Tangfeifania sp.
TTTTGTTTGCAGGCAGTTATTTTTATAAATACCCTGATTTGATTTCTTCGCGTATCACCATTGTTTCTGAAAACCCTCCCGTGCAGATAGTTGCCAAGTCAAACGGTAAAATCGATCAGCTTTTTGTTGAGAACAACGAAATGGTAAAAAGAGGTAAAATTCTGGCGGTAATTGAAAATACGGCCAGTTACAGCGATGCCTACCGTTTGCTGGACAAGCTGGAGTCAATCGAAGGTTATTTTGATTCGCCTGAACTTTTTCAAAATATCAGTTTTGATGAAAATTACAGCCTGGGGCAGTACCATTCTTATTTTTCCTCTTTTGTCAGCCAGTTGAGAAGCTATCAGACATTTCTCACTTTCAATCCTTACGACCAGCGGATTCAATCGTTGCAAAAGCAAATAGAAGATTACAGGGTGTATTTCGAGAAGTCGCGTGAACAAATCAATGTTTTGCGGCAGGATTACGAACTGGCATTTGGTCAGTTTGCACGCGATTCTGCGCTTTACCGCCAGCAGTTGCTTTCCGAATCGGATTACGAAAAATCGCGGGCCGCCATGCTGAAACAAAAACTGGCCTACCAGCAGGCAATGACCGAATTGTCAAACATTCAGATGACAATGAATAATCTTCAGGAACAGATAAAAGAGCAGCAAATTTCAAAAGCCGAATCAGAAAACCAGTTACTTGCCACGTTAAAAGAAAGATACGACAATCTTAAAAATCAACTTGCCGGATGGGAGCAGGCATTTATTCTGAAAACCCCGATTGCCGGCCAGGTTACTTTTACAAATGTTTGGAGCGTCAATCAGTATGTTTCTTCTGCCGATGTGGTTTTTACCGTTGTGCCCCAGGAAGAACAAAACATTATCGGCAGGGCGCTTGTTCCTATTGCCGGCGCCGGAAAAATTGAAACCGGCCAGCGGGTGAATATCAAACTCGATAATTACCCGCACATGGAGTTTGGGATAGTGAAAGGGAAAGTTACCAACATCTCAAAAGTTCCTGTAAATAACCAGGCAGGGGCATTTTATACAGTTGAAGTGGCATTGGTTAACAATTTGGTAACCAACTATAACCGCGAGTTGCCGTTTAACCAGGAGATGCAGGGAACCGCTGAAATTGTTACAAAAGACAGGCGGTTAATCGAACGACTTGTTGATCCTATTATTTCTGTGGCAAAAGAAAGGTTGTAGAACAACTAAAAACAGCTCCGTACACTGACTTATTAACTTTAAATTTTTGAAAAAAATGGTGCGAAGAGTTTGTTCTTTGCTCAAAATTAGTACTTTTGCGTGCCGTTTTTCAGGGCTAAGACATAAAATAGGGCCGGAAAAGCATTGTTATTATTGAAATTTAATATACTTTTGCAATCCATTTTTAAGGATTATTAACTAAATAAAAAACAGGTATTTATGCCAACGATTCAACAATTAGTTAGAAAAGGAAGACAAACAAGGGTGGAGAAAAGTAAATCTCCGGCCCTCGATTCATGCCCTCAGAGGCGTGGAGTTTGTGTGCGTGTGTACACAACAACACCAAAAAAACCTAATTCTGCTATGCGTAAAGTAGCCAGGGTAAGGCTTACAAACGGAAAAGAAGTGAATGCCTACATTCCGGGCGAAGGCCATAACCTGCAGGAACACTCCATTGTACTGGTACGTGGCGGCAGGGTAAAAGATTTGCCGGGTGTGCGTTATCACTTAATTCGTGGTGCCCTCGATACCGCAGGTGTTGAAGGCCGTTTACAGCGCCGTTCAAAATACGGAGCTAAAAAACCTAAGAAGTAATTTAATTTTTAAAACCTGTTATTTACAGTGGTTTGGTTGAGTAAGTAAGTCTCTAAAAATGTCTTCCGGAGATAAGCTGAAGACCGCCGAAGGGCAACCGATTTAAATAACACTAAAAGAGTACAAAATGAGAAAGACAAAACCAAAGAAGCGAATTCTTTTACCGGATCCAGTGTACCAGGATACAATGGTAACCCGGTTTGTCAATGACTTGATGCAGGACGGAAAAAAATCCGTAGCCTACGCGATTTTCTATGACACACTTAAAATTGTAGAACAACGCGTAAAAGAAACAGAGCTTTCACCACTCGAAATCTGGAAGAAAGCGCTGGAGAATGTTGCTCCCGCAGTTGAAGTAAAAAGCCGCCGTGTTGGAGGTGCTACTTTCCAGGTCCCAATGGAAATCAGACCAGAAAGGAAACTGGCAGTAAGTATTAAAAACATGATTTTGTTTGCCCGTAAACGTTCAGGCAAATCAATGGCCGACAAGCTGGCTGCTGAAATTGTTGCAGCATTCAATAACGAAGGTGGTGCTTTCAAGCGGAAAGAGGATACCCACCGCATGGCAGAAGCAAACCGCGCTTTCGCACATTTCAGATTTTAGTTTGGCAGCAGTAAATGGTATAGTAACAAAATAATAAGGATTAGTAAATTGGTTTTTTAGTTATGGCTAAACAGGATCTGAAATATACAAGAAACATAGGCATTATGGCCCACATCGATGCGGGTAAAACAACCGTTACTGAGCGGGTACTGTTTTACACCGGGCTTACCCACCGCCTGGGTGAGGTGCATGATGGAGCCGCCACAATGGACTGGATGGAGCAGGAGCAGGAGAGAGGCATTACAATTACCTCGGCTGCAACCACTACCTTCTGGAAATACAAAGATACAGAGCATAAAATTAATATTATCGATACTCCCGGACACGTTGATTTTACTGTTGAAGTTGAACGTTCACTTAGAATTCTCGATGGTTCGGTAGCACTCTTTTGTGCTGTTGGCGGCGTTGAAGCCCAATCGGAAACCGTATGGCGTCAGGCCGAAAAATATGGTGTGCCGCGAATTGGTTTTGTCAACAAAATGGACCGCCAGGGAGCTGATTTCTTTAATGTTTATAATGAAATAAAGGAAAAACTTGGAGCAAATCCTGTCCCGGTTCAGGTACCTATCGGTTCTGAGGAAAACTTTTCAGGAGTAATCGATTTAATTGAAATGAAAGCTGTGCGCTGGTTCGATGATGAAAACATGGGGACCAACTACAACCTCGAAGATATTCCTGAGGAATTGATGGAACAGGCCGAAGAATGGCGTGGAAAACTGATGGAATCGGTTGCTGAAATCGATGACGAATTGCTGGAACGTTACTTCGATGATCCGGATTCGATTACCAAAGAAGAAATGCAGACGGTTATCCGCCGGGCTACAATCGGGGGAATTATTGTTCCTTTAATGTGTGGTTCAGCCTTTAAAAATAAAGGAGTACAGCGTTTACTCGATGCAGTTTGTGCATTCCTCCCGAGTCCCCTTGAAACAGGTGACATTACCGGTAAAAATCCATCTACCGAAAAAGAGGAAAAACGCACTGCAAATGTGGATGAGCCACTGGCAGCACTTGCATTTAAAATTGCTACCGACCCGTTTGTAGGCCGTTTGGCTTATATGCGTGTGTATTCAGGTAAAATTGAAGCCGGTTCGCAGGTATTAAATACACGCACCGGTAAAAAAGAACGCATTTCGCGTTTGTACCAGATGCACTCAAATAAGCAAAATCCGAAGGATGTAATTGAAGCAGGTGATATTTGCGCAGCAGTTGGTTTTAAAGATATTCGCACAGGCGATACCTTGTGCGATATAAAACATCCGCTGGAACTGGAAAGCATGGTATTTCCCGAGCCGGTAATCGGTATTGCAGTTGAACCGAAATCACAAAAAGACCTCGATCGTTTGGGAACAGGACTGTCAAAACTGGCAGAAGAAGACCCGACATTCCAGGTTCGGACCGATCAGGATTCAGGTCAGACTGTAATTCGTGGCATGGGTGAATTGCACCTCGAAATCATTATCGATCGTCTGAGGCGCGAATTCAAAGTTGAATGCAACCAGGGTAAACCGCAGGTGGCTTATAAAGAAGCTATCAGCCAGGCTGCTGAATTGCGTGAAGTATTTAAGAAACAAACCGGTGGCCGTGGTAAATTTGCCGATATTGTAGTTCACATTGAACCTGCCGAAGAAGGAAAACAAGGCCTCGAGTTTATCGATAAAGTAAAAGGTGGAAACATTCCGCGCGAATACATTCCATCGGTTCAAAAAGGTTTCCAGGAAGCAATGGCCAACGGTCCGCTTGCCGGTTTCCCGGTCGACGGTCTGAAAGTTACTTTGCTCGACGGTTCGTTTCACCCTGTGGATTCCGACCAGTTATCGTTCGAAATCTGCGCCAAACAGGCATTCCGTAACTCTGCAAAAAAATCAGGCCCGAAATTACTGGAACCCATCATGAACCTGGAGATTGTTACTCCTGAAGAATATATGGGCGACATTATTGCCGATTTGAACCGCAGACGTGGCGAAGTTGCCGGAATGGAAACAAAAGGAAATGCCAAAGTAATAGAAGCCAATGTTCCGCTGGCTGAGCAGTTTGGTTATGTAACCGTACTGCGTACACTTTCTTCGGGAAGGGCAACTTCATCGATGGAGTTTAGCCATTACCAGGAAGTACCGAGGAACCTGGCAGAAAAAGTTCTTGAAAATGTACAGGGAAGAGTTGATTTATTATAAATATTTAATTGATTTCTCATCATGAGCCAAAAGATCAGGATTAAGCTGAAATCGTACGATCACAATTTGGTTGACAAGTCGGCTGAGAAGATCGTGAAAACTGTAAAAACCACCGGTGCAGTTGTTAGCGGGCCAATTCCGCTGCCAACACACAAAAGGGTATTTACCGTTTTGCGTTCAACCTTCGTAAATAAAAAATCGAGGGAGCAGTTTCAATTGTCATCTTACAAACGACTGATCGACATCTACAGCTCAACTGCAAAAACAATCGACGCCTTAATGAAGCTGGAATTGCCCAGTGGCGTTGAAGTAGAAATTAAAGTTTGATAATTTAAAAAAGTAGTCGAAATGGCTGGTATTATTGGAAAAAAAATCGGAATGACATCCGTATTCAGTGTTGAGGGGAAAAATGTCCCATGCACTGTGATTGAAGCCGGTCCTTGTGTGGTAACACAAGTTAAGACCAAAGAAAAAGAAGGCTACGATGCGCTCCAGCTCGCTTTCGGGGAAAAGAAAGAAAGGAAAACCACGAAAGCTGAGTTTGGCCACTTTAAAAAGGCCGGTGTTACGCCGAAGCGTAAAGTAGTAGAGTTCAAAAACACTTACCAGGAAGAATTTAATTTGGGAGATTCGGTAACCGTCGATATTTTTCACGAACTGGATTATGTCGATGTTATTGGCGCTTCAAAAGGAAAAGGTTTCCAGGGAGTAGTAAAACGCCACAATTTCCGTGGTGTAAACGATGCTACCCACGGGCAGCACAACAGGTTAAGGGCACCGGGTTCAATTGGTGCTTCATCGTGGCCAAGCCGTGTGTTTAAAGGCATGCGCATGGCCGGAAGAGACGGAAACGAAACCGTGACCATCGAAAACCTGATGGTGTTGAAAGTGATTCCTGAAAAGAATTTATTAGTGGTGAAAGGTTCGGTACCTGGCGCCAAAGGTTCATATTTAATTATTAGGAAACAATGGAACTAAGTGTACTGAATAAAGAAGGAAAAGAAACGGGAAGAACGGTTACGTTAAGCGACCAGATCTTTGGGGTTGAACCCAGCGACCATGCCATTTACTTAGACGTAAAGCAATATATGGCAAACAAACGCCAGGGAACGCACAAATCCAAAGAGCGTGCTGAAATAACCGGAAGTACCCGTAAGATAAAGAGACAAAAAGGAACCGGTACTGCACGTGCCGGCGATATTAAATCACCCATTTTCCGCGGTGGCGGTACAGTTTTCGGCCCACGTCCGAAAAGCTACCGGTTTAAACTTAACAAAAAAGTTAAACAGCTTGCCCGGAAATCAGCGCTCTCATACAAAGCCCGTGAAAACGGTATTGTAGTGGTTGAAGATTTTAATCTGGAAGCCCCAAAAACGAAAGAAATCGTGAACTTGAAAAACAATCTGCAAATTGCTGATAAAAAGTCACTTTTCGTTTTACCAGCCGAAAATAATAATATATATTTGTCATCCAGAAATTTGCGGGATGTTTCGGTTGTAATAGCTTCTGAACTAAATACTTATCATATTTTAAACGCAAAGTCTGTTGTTCTTCTCGAAGGTTCGGTGAAGAAAATAGAAGAGGCTTTTAAACTTTAAGGCGATTAATAAAATGGAAATTTTAGTAAAACCATTGGTTACAGAGAAAATGAATGAACTGTCGGAACGGTTTGGCCGTTACGGCTTTATTGTTGATCGCAATGCAACCAAGCCGCAAATTAAAAGAGCGGTTGAGAACTTATACAATGTAAAAGTAGATTCTGTCAATACAATGGTGTACGGCGGTAAAACAAAATCGCGGTATACCAAATCCGGTGTTATAAACGGAAAAACCTCGGCATTCAAAAAAGCCATCGTTACATTGGCAGAAGGAGACAGTATAGATTTTTACAGTAATATTTAATTAACAAAATGGCAGTAAGAAAATTAAAACCAGTAACTCCGGGTCAGAGGCACAAAATAATCGGTGCTTTTGATACCATTACTGCATCTACACCTGAAAAATCATTGTTGGAGCCCCTGCGGAAATCTGGCGGAAGAAACAACCAGGGCCGCATGACAATGAGGTATAGAGGTGGGGGACACAAACGCAAGTACCGTATTATTGACTTTAAACGCAATAAAGACGGTGTTGCAGCTGTTGTCGATTCCATTCAGTACGATCCGAACCGTTCAGCCCGGATCGCCCTCGTAAATTACGAAGACGGCGAGAAAAGGTACATCGTTGCGCCAAACGGGTTGCAAGTTGGGCAAACGATTAAAAACGGTTCAGGCGTCGAACCTGAAATTGGAAATTCCCTTCCCTTGTCTGAAATACCTCTTGGAACTTTGGTTCACAACATTGAACTCCAACCCGGGCAGGGTGGGGTAATGGCACGTAGTGCAGGCGCATTTGCGCAATTGACCTCTCGTGAAGGTAAGTACGCAGTACTGAAATTACCTTCAGGCGAATCTCGTATGGTATTAACAACCTGCAGGGCAACTGTTGGAACTGTTGGTAACGCAGAACACAACCTCGAAGAATCCGGTAAAGCCGGTCGTTCACGTTGGTTGGGCAGAAGGCCACGCGTTCGTGGTGTAGTAATGAACCCGGTCGATCACCCGATGGGTGGTGGCGAAGGCCGTGCTTCAGGCGGGCACCCGCGTTCACGCAAAGGAGTTCTTGCAAAAGGGTACAAAACCCGTAAACCAAAGAAAGCGTCTAACAGGTATATTTTAGAACGTAAGAAAAAATAATTAAAGGAAAGTAATTATGAGTCGTTCGTTAAAAAAAGGCCCGTTCATCGATGTCAATCTCGATAAGAAAATCAGCACGATGAATGATGCAGGAAAAAAATCGGTTGTAAAAACCTGGGCCAGGGCATCAGTAATTTCTCCTGAGTTTGTAGGCCATACCATCGCCGTACATAACGGGAATAAATTTATTCCGGTTTATATTACAGAGAATATGGTAGGCCACCGTTTAGGTGAGTTTGCACCTACCCGCACTTACAGGGGTCATGCTGGTAATAAGAGATAGGCATATTGCATTAATATTTAAAAAGAAGAAAGAATGGGTGCCAGAAAAAGATTAGCAGCTGAAAAACGTAAAGAAGAAAAAAAACAACAATATTATGCTGTTTTAAAAAACTGCCCGACATCTCCACGAAAAATGAGGCTTGTTGCCGATTTGATCCGCGGCATGGAGGTGAATCAGGCGTTGGATGTCTTGAAATATTCCTCGAAAGAGGCATCGCGCAGGGTAGAAAAACTCCTTTTATCGGCCGTTGCCAATTGGCAGGCTAAAAACGAAGGAGAACGTTTAGAGGAAAGTGATTTATACGTAAAAGAAATCATGGTTGATTCAGGTCGTATTTTGAAAAGGTTACGTCCGGCTCCCCAGGGTCGTGCTCACCGCATCAGAAAACGTTCCAATCACGTGACAATTTACGTCGACCGTATGGAAAATGTTGTTGAAGAAAATCTTAATTAATAGTACATGGGACAAAAAGTAAATCCAATTTCAAATCGTTTAGGGTACATCAAGGGATGGGACTCGAATTGGTTCGGTGGCGACGATTACGGAGATAAACTGACCGAGGATCATAAAATACGGGAATATTTGAATGCCCGTTTAGCCAAAGCCAGTATCTCGAGAATCGTTATTGAGCGCACTTTAAAGCTCATTACCATTACCGTGCATACTTCACGCCCGGGTATTATTATCGGAAAAGGTGGTCAGGAAGTTGATAAACTAAAAGAAGAGCTGAAGAAAATCACCAACAAAGAAGTTCAGATCAACATTTTCGAGATTAAACGTCCTGAACTCGATGCCAAAATTGTTGCCAACAACATCGCAAGGCAAATCGAGGGTAAAATAGCATACCGCAGGGCAGTAAAGATGGCCATCGCTTCAACCATGAGAATGGGAGCCGAAGGCATAAAAGTATTGGTTTCAGGAAGGCTGAACGGAGCAGAAATGGCCCGTGCAGAGATGTATAAAGACGGCCGTACGCCGTTGCATACACTTCGTGCCGATATTGATTATGCACTGGCAGAAGCGCTGACCAAAACCGGACTGATTGGAGTAAAAGTCTGGATATGTAAAGGAATGGTTTACGGAAACCGTGACTTGTCTCCCAATGTAGGCCAAAAACAGGTCCGCGGAGGAAAACAAGGCGGTGGCGGTGGACGTGGCCGTGGTAGAAGAAAATAGTGGTTAATAACACTCATAAGTTAAAAAAGAATGTTACAGCCAAAAAAGGTTAAATTCAGAAGAGTACAAAAGGG
>JBMCIT010000041.1:0-8823 GCA_048616715.1 Tangfeifania sp.
GCCCCCGAATGATCGTAGTAACCACCGCGGTTTTCAACTCCCAGGCTTTCGGCTGAAGTAATTTCTACCCATTCTATATATTTCCGGTTCCAGAGTGGTTCGAAAATTCCGTTTGAAAAACGGGTGACCAGCATGTTCTGGACACTCTCTTTTCCAAGGTAATGGTCGATGCGGTAAACCTGTTTTTCATCGAAATAATTCAGCAAATCAACATTTAGTTTTTTGGCCGATTCCAGATCGGTACCAAATGGTTTTTCTACAATTAGCCTTCTGAAGTGTTTTTCAGATTTACTTAATCCGGCTTTCGAAAGATTTTTGGAAATTTCTCCGTAAACCGATGGGGGAGTTGACAGGTAAAAAATATAGTTGGCTTCAATATCTTGTTTTTCTCCGATTGATTCCAGACGATTTTTCAGCTTCATGAAATCATTCTTTTCAGAAGGAGAAACAGGCTCGTAAAAAAGCATTTTTTTGAATGCCTCCACTTTTTTGTTTTCAGGAAGAAATTCTTCCGCTTTTTCCCTGAAACCTTCATCCGAAAGTTTTGTGCGGGAAGCCCCAAGCACGGCAAATTTTTCAGGAAGTAAATCCTGCAGGTATAAATCGTAAAGCGCGGGAATCAGTTTTCGTTTGGTAAGGTCGCCTGAAGCGCCGAAAATAACGAGAACCTGGTTTGCTGGTTTCTTCATTTTTATTTTTTTTACATCTCAACACAATAAACAACCACATTGTTTTCAACCATAAAATAACCTAAATCAAATCTGAATTGCCGGTCACTGGTTGTCAGTTCTCCGCGAAAATTCCCTTCATGGTTTAACTCAAATGGAAGAATACGAATCTGACTGTTAAAACGGATGTTTTCTTCGCAGGTGCATTTAAAAATGGCCTCTTTTGCCCCCCAGTAAATAATTTGCATGGTTTGTTTATCCGGCGACTTTTCGGTGTGTGCCATTTCAGTTTTCGAAAGAAAACGTTTTGCAACCGGAGCAATATCCCGGCTGGTATTTTCAACATCGATTCCGGCATTTTTTTCTGAAAGAAAGATAACCGCCAGTTCGGCTGAATGCGAAATGCTGATATTTACCGGATAATTTAGGAGTTTGGGGCAGCCGCTTTTTTCATAAGTAATTTTAAAACCGGCGCCTGTCATTTTTTTCAATAAGGCCCTTACAGCGAGGTATTCTTTTTTGCGTTTTTCGTTTTTAATAGTCTGAAAAACAGATTTTTCTGATTCAAAAAGCTGAACCATTGAAAGAAGTTCGGAACTGGTTTCCGATAATTTCCAGATCCCGACAGTTCCGGAGGGAACAGTTATTTTTTTTAAAAACGGCATTAATCCCAGTTTGTGGTTTCGATAATTCGCACAACATCCTTTTCGAGAAAATCGATTACCGGCCGCAGTGAATCGATGTCAGGTGTTGCCCTGATATAAAATGCACCCCGCAAAAAATGTTCAGTGCTGTCGGTCAGAAAAAACTGCATGGGCGAGGCGGCATTTCCTTTAATGCGGTAAACTGTTCCGTAAACATTTCGCCCTGGGTTCATAAAAACCTGCTCCTCGATAGCATCTGCTTTAATGGAATGTTTATAGGCCAGTTCAAAACTCTCTTCCATAAATTCAGCAAGGATTTCAGGACGGGGATTTTCATCTTCCTGCAGATTGTAGTAGGAAATATGTACCTCGGCATTGTTTTCAGGAAACACAACATTGATCCAGGTTTTTTTTTCAGGGTTCCTGCTGTCGGGAACAACTTTTGAATATTCTGGTATTTCAAAAGTATACGGAAAATCACGGGAAAGAGAATGGTACTTTTTTTCAGGAAATCCGATTCGGAAAAAACCACGGGGTTTGGGAGTGTGTTTTTCGCTGCAACCCACAAAAATTGTAATTAAAAATAGAATAATCAGTGTTTTATTCATGCTGAATTTACATTTCATAGTAAACGCAAAAATAAGCACTTAATTATTAACAGCACGGATCATGCGCAAGTTTTGATAAAGCAGGCAAGCGGGGCAACAGGAAATCTAAAAAAAAAATGTCCGAAATGCATTTTACCAAACAAAAATAACAGCCTGAAAAAACATTTCGGACAATTTTCTTTTGAATTCAGAAGGGAAGATCGTCGTCGCCACCCTGATCCTCCGGTTCGGGTTCTGATGCACTGGCAAATTCGTTTGATCCGCCGGATTGATAACTATCTTCCTGCGAACCTTTTTCGTTTCTGCCCTGATCTTTTGAATCGAGCATTACCATATTATTTGCAACAACTTCAGTAAAGAATTTCGTTTCACCGTCTTTCTCATATTGCCGGTGTGTAAGCTTACCTTCGATAAAAAGCCTTGAGCCTTTTTTTACATACTGTTCAGCAACTCCTGCAAGTCCCCTCCATAACACAATATTGTGCCATTCAGTGCTTGTAACCCGCTCGCCATTTTTGGCCCGGTATGTTTCCGAGGTCGCCATTCTGAATTTTGCAACTTTAACATCCTGATCAAGGTGCTTAACTTCGGGGTCATTCCCAACATTTCCAATTAGAATTACTTTATTAACTGACATATTTAATTTTTTTTAGGTTTACGAATAAAATTACGAAATCTGTTTATAAATGACATCATTTTGTTTGAACTAATTTACAAATTTAAGGTTTCCTGTATAAATTTTTCAACCAAACGGGGCACTGCGTAATCATTTAGATTTTTCTTTTCAATTTTAATAAAAGTGTTTTTTAAACTACAAAATGAGTCGGTTTCCAAATGTATCAGCCTGGCAAAAATTATCTGATGGCTTAAAACGTGTTTTCTTACTGGTGTGATTTTTTTTAGGTTTTTGGCACAACCATTCAGAAAAGAAATGTTTTTTAATTCTGTGATATCATGTTCCGTTAACTCTTCGGTTGTTTCAACAAGCGGAAACTGGTAAAGATTTTTCCAGATATCGTTACCCAATCGTTTTTCCAGGTAGATAAATTCGCCGTTTTCAATCAGAAAATAATAAAAATACCGCTTACGTTGCCGGGCTTTTTTTTCCTTGACGGGAAATTGGGCAACCATTTTATGCCGGTATGCAAAGCATGAATCAAAAACAGGGCATTTTGAGCAGTTGGGTTTTGGGGTGCATTGCAATGCACCGAATTCCATCATGGCCTGGTTATGAAATCCCGGGTTGCCGGCAGGAATAAATTCATTTGCCAGATTATGGAATTCTTTTTTTCCTTTCGTTGAGTCAACAGGGGTTTCGATTCCAAAATAACGCGACAATACCCTGTAAACATTACCGTCGAGGGCAGGGTAGGGCAGATTGAATGCAAAAGAGGCAATAGCTGCTGCCGTATACGGACCGATTCCTTTTAACTGGAGAATAGCTTTATAGGTATCGGGAAATTTGCCTCCCAATTCATTTTGAATGTACCTGGCAGTTGAATGAATATTTCTTGCCCGCGAATAATATCCAAGTCCCTGCCAGTTTTTCAAAACATCGTCTTCGCCGGCTTCGGCCAGTTTCTTAACAGTTGGGAAACGTTCAATAAAACGGTAATAATAGGCTGTTCCCTGGTCGACCCGTGTTTGTTGCAGAATGATTTCCGATATCCAGATTTTGTACGGATCGCTTGTTTCCCGCCACGGAAGCTCTCGTTTGTTTTTAGTGTACCATCGATAAATTTGTGCTGTAAAATGGCTCATTTATGCTAATTGATTCATATTCTTTTGGTAAATACAAAAATAAATTAATTAAAATGCTTTCCGGTTTTTAAATTATTTTTATTTTTGCACACCAGTTTAAAGCGATTAATTTATTGAAAACTAAATATTTTAAGAGATGACAAAGGCAGATATTGTAAATGAAATTTCAAAAAACACAGGAATTGAAAAAATAACTGTTCAAAAAACAGTTGAAGCATTCATGGAAACCGTAAAAGATTCATTGGAAGATGGTAAGAATGTATATCTCAGAGGTTTCGGAAGTTTTGTAGTGAAGCAAAGAGCTGAAAAAACAGCCCGCAATATTTCTAAAAACACTACCATCATTATCCCGGCACATAACATTCCTTCTTTTAAACCGGCAAAAACATTTGTGTCGAAAGTTAAAAATAACGTAAAATAGAAAAGTGTTATGCCAAGCGGAAAAAAGAGAAAAAGACATAAGATGGCGACGCATAAACGCAAAAAAAGATTGCGCAAAAACCGCCATAAAAAGAGAAAGTAATTTTCAATTTATTTGTTAAATAAACAGATTAAACCTAAGGTAATTACCTTAGGTTTAATCTGTTGTATAATATTGAGATACATATTTAACAATATTAAAATTTAGGTTGTGAGTAGTGATTTAATTATAGATGTCACTCCATCCGAAATTGTTATAGCATTACAGGAAAATAAGAAACTTGTTGAATTAACCAGGGAAAGGAGCGGGGCAAAGTTTGCTGTTGGTGACATTTACCTCGGAAAGGTAAAAAAAATAATGCCCAGCTTAAATGCCGCCTTCATAGATGTAGGATACGAAAAAGATGCTTTTTTACATTACCTGGACATGGGGCCGCAATTCTCCACCCTTAATAAATTTTTAAGGATAGTTTCTTCCCGGAAAAACAAGGTTACCTCAATTTCCAGGATTCACTCGAACCCCGACATTAACAAGGAGGGTAGGATTACCGAATTACTTAAAGTTGGTCAGAAAATTCTTGTACAGGTTGCCAAGGAACCCATTTCTACCAAAGGGCCACGATTGACTTCCGAAATTTCAATCGCCGGCAGGTACATGGTTTTAATGCCTTTCAGTGAAAAAGTTTCTGTTTCGCAAAAATTAAAAACAAACGAAGAAAAAAGCCGGTTAAAAAAACTGGTTCAAAGCATTAAACCCCGCAAATACGGTGTAATTGTCCGCACGGCTGCCGAAGGGAAAAAGGTAGCAGATTTGGATCAGGAGCTGCGGCGGCTTATTGACAAATGGGAAACAACATTTCATAAATTAAAACGCGCACCCGCACCTTCGCTTATCATTGGCGAAATTGACCGGGCAACGGCTTTGCTGCGCGATATTTACCATCCCAACTTCAACAGCATTATCGTAAACGATCAGTCGGTTTGCAACGAAATTACCGATTACATCGAATCCATCCAGCCGGATAAAAAAAGAATTGTAAAACTTTACAAAGGGAACCGGCCGATATTCGAACATTACGGTATCGAAAAACAAATTAAAGCTTCGTTTGGAAAAACCGTTTCATTTAAAAACGGTGCATATTTAATTGTGGAGCACACGGAAGCTTTTCACGTAATAGATGTGAACAGCGGAAACAGGGCAAAATCGGGGGGAGACCAGGAAACCAATGCCCTGGAAGTTAATCTGGCTGCCTGTAATGAAATAGCCCGGCAATTACGGTTGAGGGACATGGGAGGAATCATCGTTATCGATTTTATCGATATGCATGTAGCTGCAAACCGCCAAAAGGTTTACGAGCACATGAAAGATGTGATGGCAGATGACCGGACAAAACACAATATTCTGCCACTGAGTAAGTTTTGCCTGATGCAAATAACCAGGCAGCGCGTACGTCCGGAAGAGATCATCGAAACAGAGGAAAAGTGCCCCACTTGCAAAGGCACGGGCAAAATCACACCCACTGTTTTGTTTGTTGATGAACTGGACAATAAAGTGAGGTACATTTTAAAAGATTTGAACAAAAAACGACTTCAAATTAAGGTGCATCCCTACATTGCCGCCTACCTTACCAAAGGTTTAAAAAGTCACCGAAACAAATGGTTTTTTAAATTTTTCAAATGGGTACAGATAGAGTCGAACAGTTCCTATTCTTTTTTGGAGTACCATTTTTTTGATGAGAATTCAGAAGAAATCATATTGTAAAAAAAACCGGATTTAAAATCCGGTTTTTTTATGAGTTTTTTTTGCAAAACAGCCAACGTTTGATAACATTTAGTAAAGGAAACATTAAAAAGTGATGGTTGTTATATTGAAATATTTACATTTGTACATGTTTTATTTTAACAGCTAATTTTACAGAAAGGTATGAAGAAAATTGCACTGATATTAACGCTACACCTGTTGGCTTTTTTTGCCGGGGCACAAATCATCGAACCGATTAAATGGTCTTTTGATTCGAAACAAGATGGTAAAAATGTGGAGCTTATTTTTACAGCATCAATCGATGAAAACTGGAATTTATATGACACAGAATTGCCTGAAGGCGGACCGATTCCTACTTCGGTTGTTTTTAACGATTCCACAAAATTTGAATTTGTGGGGGGATTGCAAAAAAAACCTGAACCTGTAGAAAAGTACGATCCAACATTTATGATGGATTTGCGCTATTTTACCAACGAAGCTACTCTGACACATGATATTCGGTTGAAAACAGATGAGCCTGTTGAAATAAGCGGTCATGTCCTGTTTATGGGTTGCGACGATGAAACTTGTCTTCCACCCAACGAAGCTGAATTTTCATTCACATTTAACAGCGACGGCCAGCCGTCAGCCATGGAAAGCGCCGATGAGACAGAACCGGAAGCAACGACTTCGGGGTCGGCCAGCGGTCAATCATTATGGCTTTTTATACTCATATCGGCACTGGCGGGGCTGGCAGCCATTTTAACGCCTTGTGTTTTTCCGATGATTCCGATGACCGTTTCTTTTTTTATGCGCGGAAGCGAAGATCGGGGAAAAGCTATCCGCAGCGGATTGTTTTTCGGGCTTTCAATATTGTTGATTTTTACGCTTCTCGGGGCACTTTTTTCGGTAGGTATTTTCGGACCGAACGTGGGAAATATCCTTAGTACGCACTGGATTCCAAATCTATTGTTTTTCCTGTTGTTCCTGGTTTTTGCCATTTCATTTTTCGGGGCTTTCGAAATCGTTTTGCCCAACAGTTTGGTAAACAAAACCGATTCAAAAGCAGAAAAAGGCGGTTTTGTCGGTGCATTTTTTATGGCACTAACTACTGTAATCGTTTCATTTTCGTGCACAGGCCCGTTTATAGGTGCACTTATAATTGAAGCAGTTCAGGATGGTGGAATGCGGCCGCTTATCGGAATGTTTTCATTCGGGCTGGCATTTGCCGCCCCGTTTACATTACTGGCCATTTTTCCTTCAGCACTCAATAAGTTGCCAAAATCAGGTGGCTGGCTGAATGCAATAAAAGTTGTGTTTGCATTTATTCTGCTGGCGTTTGGCTTGAAATTTCTCAGCAACATCGACCAGGTTTACGGTTTCGGTATTTTAAGCCGCGAAGTTTACCTTTCAGTATGGATTGTAGTATTTTTTCTTTTGGGAATGTATTTCCTCGGGAAAATCAAATTTTCGCACGACAGCGAACTGCCTTATGTAAGCGTGGGAAGGTTATTCCTGGCCATTGCTACTTTCAGTTTTGTGGTTTATTTGTTTACCGGTTTGCTCGGTTCACCCTTGTCTTCAATTTCGGCATTGCTGCCACCACAAAGCAACAATCAAATGTATTTTTCAGGTCAGGCCGCCGCTGGTGGGCAGGGTACATCCGAAGAATTGTGCGGGCCGGCAAAATATGCCGATAAATTACATTTGCCCCACGGTTTGAGTGGTTATTTCGATTATGAACAGGGACTTGCCTGCGCCGAAGAACAAAATAAACCGGCATTTGTGGTGTTTAAAGGTCATGCTTGTGCCAACTGCAAAAAAATGGAAAACTCGGTGTGGGCAAATCCTGAAGCTCTGCGTCTTCTTTCCGAAGAATATGTGATTATTGCACTTTATACAGACGATCCGACCAAATTGCCTGAGGACGAATGGGTAGTTTCTTCCAGTGACGGAAAAACGAAAAAAACAATGGGTAAAAAGTTTCTTGATTTGCAGATTACTGAATACTCTACCAACAGCATTCCTTTTCATGTAATTATTGAACCCGACGGAACAAAACACCAACTTGGGGTAACTTTTAAAGACGAAGAATTTTTAGCCTTTCTGAAAAAAGGACTTGAATAACGTATTTATCAGAGAAGTAAAACCCCGGTCAGTCCTGATCGGGGTTTTTTGTGATCATTTTTTAACATTCCATAAGAAGTTGTGCCGGATGAAATAAATATCTTTAATTGATTTTTTATTCGAAAAAGATAAGAAATGGATACTTCTAACTGGCTGTTCTGGAATGTTGATACACAAATTGATTTTGTTTACCCCCGCGGAAAACTCTATGTTCAGGATGCTGAAAATCTCAGGCCGCAATGGAAAAAGCTCACCCGGCTGGCCGGGAAAAAGAAAATCAGGGTTGTCAATACTGCGGACTATCATTATCCCAATTCAGCAGAACTGGATGCCAACCCCGATTTTATAAATACATTTCCCGAGCACTGCATGGCCGATAGCCGGGGTGCCGATTTTATCAAAGAAACCGATCCGGAAGACCCGGTTATTTTCGACTGGGATAAAGAATACCTGATGGCCCCGGAATTGTTTGAACCAGGCAAACACCGCAATTTTATTATCAGAAAAGATGCGTTCGACGTATTTTCAGGCAATCCGGCTACCGAAGTTATTCTGAAAAATTTAAAACCCGATGCAGTTGTTGTTTACGGTGTTACCACCAATGTATGTGTGGATGCTGCTGTGAAAGGGCTGAACCGCCGTGTAAAAAATGTATATGTAGTATCAGATGCCATCAAGGAATTACCCAATCTTCCGCTTCCATTCAGCGACTGGGAGAAAAAAGGTGTGCACCTGATTCAGGTGAAAGAACTGGAAAGATTGTTGGGCTAAATTATACCCGACTGTTTTTTTGCCCGAAAAAAAGCTGTTCGAGCAAATCGCTTCTTTTTATTGTCTTTCTCAACCATTGCAGC
>JBMCIT010000042.1:0-8790 GCA_048616715.1 Tangfeifania sp.
TCCACTCTCGGCATAATTTTTTGCGTTTCATTCCACTTAAAAGCACGGGCAATTTCCCAGTAGGCCAGCGAAATACCGTTGTCAATACCCCGGGTTTCGGCACTGTAATCCATATCAATAAAGAAGAAAGTGCTTCCCCAACTGTCGGGTTTGAACATTTCAACGGTTGTAGTGAAAAACTTCCGGCTTTCGCCCAGATCGTAGTGTAACTGAATGTTTTGTGCATTTGTTGTTAAAAAAGCCGTTGTGGCAAAAGCGAGAACAAGTAAAATTCTTTTCATTATAAATACGGTTAGATTTTAAATGCCGCAAAAATAAGTAAATTCTTCATTTATAAAACCATATAAATACCTGTGGGTATTTTATTTGACTGCTTCTTTTTCTCAGAAATTGTCTGTTGAATGGTTAAAAAAAGAAACCCCGGCAAAGGACTGGCCGGGGCTATTTTTTCATCGGGAAGATAAAAAAAATATGGGTCATCTATAAATAGATTCTGTAAATTTACAAAAGGTAACCCCATTTTCAAAACTTTTTTTCAAAAATCGTTCAGCGCTTCATTCAAAAATGCATTCACCTTGCACAATTCCATAAAGGCATTAACTGAAGTTTCAACATATTTTCCCTGCAATAAAATCCCTGTTTTTACCGGTGAAGAAAATGCATACGATTTATACCGCAAAAGATCAATGAAGGGGTGGTCTTTATCAACTCCACGTGGTGCTGTTTTTAATTTATGGTCCATCATTTCGGGGAAGAAGGCTTTAAAATCAGGGTCATTAATAATCGCCAAAAATTCTTCAGGATGTTTTTCGATGTGACTTCGGATGGCTTTTAGCGGGCCGGCAGCAGGCATGTAAATTCCGCCTCCAATAAAACTCCCGGTGGGTTCAATGTGAAAATAGTAGCCGGGATAAATGCTTTTCCGGCCTCCTTTGGCTATAAAACTTCCAAAATTTGTTTTGTAAGGACGCTTGTCTTTTGAAAACCTGACATCCCTGAAAATCCGAAACATGCAGTCTTTCGGATTCATTGGCGTAATTTCCGGATCAAATTTTCTTATTTCGTTAATAAAAATATCTGTGAGAAAAAGAATTTTTTCACGGCTTTCTTCATATCTCTTGCGGTTTTCATTGAACCACTCGCGGTTATTGTTTTCAGAAAGTTCCTGAAGAAACTGAAGTACTTGTTCCATCCATCTGTTTATTTTGCATTACTTTTACGGCAAAGTAAGCATTTTTACGAAAACAGTGTATTGATGAAAAAACTTGCTCTTATTGTCGCAGGAGGTAGCGGTTCCCGGATGAAAGGAGAATTGCCAAAACAGTTTTTGGAACTTAACGGAAAACCTGTGCTCATTCGTACTTTTGAAGCTTTTTTAAAGTATGATCGCAACATTCAGTTTGTATTGGTTTTGCCTGAGGTACAACTTATAAACTGGAAAAAATTATGTGTGAAGTATGATTTCAACCTTAAGCATTCACTGGTGCCGGGTGGTGAAACCCGTTTTCATTCCGTGAAAAACGGACTTTCAGAAATTAATGAAAATGGTATCGTTTTTATTCACGACGGGGTGCGGCCACTGGTTTCAGTTCAAACCATCGAGAATTGTTACAAAACAGCCAATGAAAAAGGTAACGCGCTTCCGGTGGTTTCACCATCAGAATCGGTCCGTGAATTGATAAATGGCGGCAGTCGTGCGGTTGACAGGAGCCGTTTTTTTCTGGTACAAACACCGCAAACCTTTAACATTTCAGTTATTAAAAAAGCATACGAACAGGATTACCTGGAAAAATTCACCGATGATGCTTCGGTGCTCGAGAATACCGGACAGCAAATTAACCTTGTGGCAGGAAATCGTGAAAATATAAAAATTACTTATCCTGAAGACCTGCTGATTGCCAGTGCTTTTTGTGAAAAAATATAAGTTGGCAGCCTTCTTTTTTTACCGGTAATAATGTTTTAGCGCCCCTCTTTTTTCGCTTTTCGCAACCTGATTTTCCTTATTTAAGGAAAGTGAACAATCATTTACCGATTCTGTATGTAGGAACTTTTTCTTATAAAATAGTTTTGTGGGCGAGATTCAGCAAACTGTTTCATTTCCGGCAAATCTGTTTTAGCGAAAGAAAATGAAAACTTAATAAACTTTTAATACGAAAATAGTTTCCTGCGTTTCATTATGTGTATTTTTGCAAAACCATGGAAGAAAAAAAACATTACATACTGGGTAAAGTTGGTGAAATGTACATGAAATTTGGAATTCGTGCCGTTACAATGGATGATATTGCTGCCGAATTCGGAATTTCGAAAAAAACACTTTACCAGTTATTTAAAGACAAAAAAGATTTGGTTGAGCAGGTAATCGACTATTTTCTGGATAAATCCACGCTTGAATTTTGCAGTCCTGAAGGCAGTAATGCCATCGATCAAATTTTGGCGATGCGTAATCATGTTGCTCAAATTTTGAAGCAGTTTAACAACACGCTGGAGTTCGATCTTAAGCGTTCCTATCCGGCACTTTATGAAAAAGTTCATGCAATTAAACGGAAACAAATTTATGAATACACTGTGAAGAATATCAATCATGGCATAAAAGGCGGGTTTTTCAGGCCCGAACTGGATGCCGAATTTATTGCAAAGCTACAGGTAGGAAGAATGCTGTACACACTGAATCCTGATAACGAAATTTTTGATACCTCCGAATTGGCTTCCATTAAACTTTTCGATCAGGTAATGGATTACCACCTGCACGCCATCTGCACAGAAAAAGGGATAGACTATTACAGAAAACAATTAAACAATATTCAGAATGAAGAAAACAATTAAACAACAATTTTGGCTGTTGGCATTGCTGTTTTTCAGTGCCGGGGTACAGGCACAGGAAGAACCTGTTGCTTTTACACTGGAGGAAGCGCAACAATATGCCATGCAAAACTCTTATGTTTTGCAGAATTCGCAGCGCGACATCCGGTCGGCTCAAAAAGAAGTGTGGGAAACCATAACCATAGGTTTGCCGCAGGTAACAGGTTCTGCCAATTACAATATGAACCTCGATTTGCCGGTTTCGCTTATCCCTGCTGAATTTTTTGGCGGTGAACCGGGAGAATACCAGGCTGTGAAATTTGGGCAGGATTACAATTCCGATTTTGGTTTTACCGTTTCGCAACTCATCTTCGATGGGTCGTACATTGTGGGCGTGGGGTCGTCAAAAATTTACCTTAACCTGACAAAAGAGGCGCACGAAAAAGGTGAAATTAATATTCGCGATGCTGTTGCACAGGCTTATTACATGGTTTTGGTCGGTCAGCAAAACCTGGAGGTGATGAAAGAAAACCTTGAAAACTCACTGAAACTTTACGAAGAAACCAAAGCTTTTTACGAAAATGGTTTTCGTGAAGAGATGGATGTTGACCAGATGCACATTTTAGTGAAAAACGCTAGAAACGAAGTATTAAAGGCCGAACGTGAAATTAAAATCGCCAAGGTGGTTTTAAAATATACAATGGGTTACGACATTCTTCAGCCCATTGAACCCGCTGATGATCTGGACAACTTTTTAACCCCACTGATTGAAAAAGCCCGGCCCGGGAGTTTTGATATTTCGAATCATATCGACTATCGGATGGCAGTTACCAATTTTCGGGTTTCCGAAAAACTGCTGAGGCTCGAAAAAGTAGCTTTTCTGCCCAGGTTGAATGCTTTTTACAACTACTCCAAAACGGCATACGGCGAAAATGCCAACCTTTTTAAATCCAGTGAATCATGGTATCCTTCATCGATGCTGGGATTTCAGTTATCTGTACCGATTTTCAATTCAGGCCAAAAAGTATTTAAAGTGCAGCAAGCCCAAATTGATCTGGAGAAAGCTAAAACCGATCAAAAACTGGCAGAAACCACACTTCAGAAAGATTTTTTGACAGCCGTGGCCGAAATGGAATCGGCCCTTGAAAAGTATGAAAACGATGCTGAAAACCGGGAGTTGGCAGAACGAATTCTTGAAAAATCGAAGATTAAATTCAATAACGGGATGACCAGCAGCTCCGAGTTGTCGCAACTCGAATCGCAATACATTCAAACACACGGAGCTTACATTGCATCCATCCTTCAGGTTTTGCAAGCCGATTTGAAACTTAAAAAAGCAATGGGAACATTATAAACCAATTCAGAAACAATTAAAACAGAAAATAATGAAAAAGATATTAGTCATATTTGTTGCAGCCCTCTTTCTGGCTGCCTGCGGCAGTTCAAATGTCAGCGATGAAGCTTCGAAACAAAAAGAACTGCAGCAATACAAAAAAGAGCTCAGCCAGTTGGAGGAAAAAATTGAAACACTTGAAAATGAACTGGAGGACAAAAAAACTGAAGAAGCTGTAAAAATTTCAGTTGCGGAACTCGATACACAGCGTTTCGAACATTTTATTGAAGTAACCGGCCAGGTAGAGGCGGCGCTTAATTTAGATATCAGTCCTGAATCTACAGGAGTTATTGAAGCGGTTCATGTAAAAGAAGGACAGCGGGTGGGCAAAGGTCAGGTGCTGGGCAAACTGAAAACCGATGCACTCGAACGTACCCTCGAAGAATTAGATGTTCAGCTCGGTTTGGCAGAAACGAATTTTCAGCGGCAGAAAAACTTATGGGATCAGAACATCGGTTCCGAAATGCAGTTTCTTCAGGCTAAATCAAATAAAGAGAGCCTTGAAAAAAGAATTGACGGAATTAAGGCACAACTGGAAATGTCGGATATTATTTCACCGGTAAACGGAATTGTTGAAATGGTTTACCAGGAAAAAGGTGAAATTGGCAGCCCGCAAACGCCGTATGCCAAAGTACTGAACATCGATAAGGTAAAAATATATGCCGAAATTTCGGAAACATACCTTACCAAGGTCGACGAAGGGCAGATGGTTAATATCAGCCTGCCTGCAATTGACAGGGAAACAAAAGCCCCAATCTCACAAATTGGAAATTTCATCGATCCCAATAACCGTACTTTCAGAATAAGAATTGACATGAGAAACCCGGACAAAATGATAAAACCCAACCTTGTCTCTGTAATCCGGATACGTGATTATGTTTCTGAGGGGGCCATTGTTATACCATCGCTTTACATTAAAGAAGATTTTAAAGGTGATTATACTTATGTGGTTAAAAATGTTAATGGTACTGAGCGGGCCCAAAAAGTATACCTCGAAACCGGGATGACCAATAACAACAGAACCGAAATTCTGGATGGCCTAAGTGCAGGAATGAAAATAATTTCTGAAGGACACACCCAGGTAGCCGATGGCACACCTGTTACTTATTAATATGCTTTTTGCAACATTAAACTGAGAAATCATGGTTAAGTATAAAGAATCAAATAAAGAGCATATTACACGGAAATTTAAGCCTTCGTATATTGCCTTAAAAAATAAAACCACTGTCTTTGTTATTACCGGGCTGCTTGTGTTTTTCGGAATTTTTTCCTACAAGCAAATGCCACGTGAGTTGATGCCGGAGGTTGTTGTTCCCTATATTCTCGTTCAGACAGTGTACCCGGGGAATTCTCCTGTTGAAATTGAAAACCTTATTACCCGTCCCATTGAACAGGAGATGAAGGGAATGCAGGGTGTGAAGCAAATTTCTTCGGCCTCGTATCAGGATGTAAGTACCATATTTGTGGAATTCACCACAAATGTTGAAATACAACAGGCGCTTCAGGATACAAAAGATAATGTTGACAAAGCAAAATCTGAGCTTCCCGATGATTTGGATTCGGATCCGCTGGTGATGGACATCAACTTTTCGGAATTCCCGATTATGAATGTTAACCTCTCGGGCGATTTCAGCATGCGCGAATTGAAGAAGTATGCCGAAGTGCTTCAGGATGAATTTGAAAGTTTGCGTGAAATTTCGGAAGTAAACATTCGCGGGGTGGAAGAACGGGAAATTCAGATCAATGTGGATCCGTATAAACTCGATGCTGTTGGTTTGACATTTGACGACATTGCCCTGGCCGTGCAGTATGAAAATGTGACGATTGGTGGCGGGGAATTTACAGCAGACGAAACCCGTCGAATTATCCGTACCGTAGCCGACTATGAAAACATTGACCAGATTGAAAATACCATCATTAAAGTAAACATGGGCAAACCGGTTTATATTCGTGATGTTGCCACTGTGGTTGATGGGTATAAAGAACGCAGTACTATTGCCCGGCTCGATAATCAGCCGGTTGTAACACTCTCGGTTACCAAAAAAGCCGGTGAAAATATTTTGGAAGCATCGGAAAAAATCAAGAGAACCATTGACGAACAAAAAGAACTGGGCTACCTGCCAGTGAACCTCGATGTGGTTACTACCGACGATATGTCGTTTTATATCCGCGACGAAATTCAGAATCTCGAAAACAGCATCATTCTGGCAATGCTGCTGGTAGTGTTTGTGCTGTATATGTTTCTCGGGTTCAGGAATGCATTGTTCTCAGGCCTGGCGATTCCACTGTCAATGTTTTTGTCGTTTATTATTCTGCAGCAGTCAGGGGTTACACTAAACAACATGGTGCTCTACTCCCTCATTCTGGCGCTTGGGATGCTGGTCGACAATGCCATTGTGGTGGTTGAAAACGTTTACCGGCTCTACAACTCCGGTTATTCACTGATGTCGGCTACCAAGAAAGGTGTGAGCGAAATTGCCTACCCGATTATTACTTCTACACTTACAACCCTGGCGGCTTTCTTCCCGTTGTTGCTGTGGGAAGGCATTGTAGGTCAGTTTATGAGTGTGCTGCCAAAAACGTTGATTGTCGTGCTGGCATCATCCCTGTTTGTGGCGTTAATTTTAAATCCGGCGTTTATATCTTCTTTCATGAAGGTTGACGACATCAACAAGCGTTTAAACTGGAAACGATCGTTGAAAAGAGCGGGAATTTATGCAATTGTGGCTGCACTTTTTTATGTGGCCGGAATCTATCTTCTCGGAAATATTTTAATGACAGTTGCGCTTATTGTGGTGCTGAATGTTGCTGTTTTGAGGCCGTTGGCCAGATGGTTTCAAACAAAATTCCTGGTGTGGCTCGAAAACTTTTATACCCGCCAGTTGCGCCATGCCCTCACCGGTTACTGGCCTGTTATTTATTTCTCAGGAACCTTTTTGCTGCTCATTTTTTCCATGGTGTTTTATTTCTCGAGCAATCCGCGGGTAGTATTCTTTCCGGATACCGAACCGCAAACAATTTATGTTACCATGGAATTGCCCCTCGGTACTTCACTCGACAAGACCAACCAAGTTTCAAGGGAAGTGGAGGATATTATTAAAGAAACACTTGAGCCGGTCGATCACATCGTAAAATCAGTGACTACCAATGTGGGGGTTGGTAAGGGCGGCACATTTGAAAATGATCAAAGCCCCAATAAATCATTGACATCTGTCTCATTTCTTGAGTACAAGTTCAGGGAAGGAATAAGTACTGCCAAAATAATGCAGCAGCTTACCCGGGACCTGCACGGTTTTGTGGGAGCAAAAATATATGTGGAAAAAGAAGATAACGGACCGCCAACCGGGCCGCCGGTTAACATTGATGTTTCGGGTGACGAATTTGATCAGTTGGTGAAAATAACCGATGATTTTGTGCATATAATTGAAGAAGATAACATTCCGGGTATCGACGAGTTGAAGGTAAACATTAATACCAACCAGCCCGAGATGCTCATTCATGTCGACCGCGAGAAGGCGCGCCTTTATGGACTTTCGACACAACAAATTGCCCTGGCTTTCCGGAACGCGCTTTATGGTTACGATGCCGGTGATTTTAAAGATGGTGAAGATGAATACGATATTTTTATCCGGTTGAAGGATGAATACAGGAATGATGTTTCTACCCTGATGAATCAAAAGCTGGTTGTAAACGGAAGTGAAATTCCGGTTTCGGCAGTGGCCGATTTTGAATATTCAAATACCTACGATAAAATCAGCCGGATAGACAATACACGGGCGATTACCATCTCATCGAACGTTGTGGAAGGTTACAACGCCAACCAGATAAACGAACGGATTCGCCAGTTGCTGGAGGATTATGAAATGCCCAATGGTTATAATTGGGAATTTACCGGAGAACAACAGGAACAGGAAGAAAGCAGTGAATTTTTGTTTTTTGCACTGCTGGTTTCAGTAGCACTGATTCTAATCATCCTTGTTACCCAGTTCAATTCCTTTATCCGCCCACTAATTATTGTTGCTACAGTAGTTTTCAGTACAATCGGAGTTTTCCTCGGACTTGGAATCTTCAACATGGAGTTTGTGGTAATTATGACGGGTATCGGGATTATTTCACTTGCAGGTATTGTGGTGAATAACGGGATTGTTTTAGTTGATTACATCGATTTAACCCGCAAAAGGAAACGCGAGGAACTCGGATTGCCGGAAAATGCATTTCTGCCGCATGATGATCAGATTGAAGCTTTGGTGCAGGCCGGAAAAACGCGTTTACGCCCGGTGTTGCTAACAGCCGTCACCACAGTGCTCGGATTGGTGCCACTCGCTATTGGGTTGAACTTTAACTTTTTTACACTTTATACGCAATTCGATCCGCAAATCACGGTTGGAGGTGAAAGTGTTGCTTTCTGGGGACCCATGTCATGGACCGTTATTTTCGGGCTGACATTTGCCACTTTCCTTACCCTGCTGATTTCGCCGGTGATGTACATGCTGACCATTCGGATAAATTACCGGATTAAAAAGTGGACAGGCAACTTGCCAAAAGCAGAACAAAAAACAATTGCGGAGGAGAGAAAGAAGGTGGAAGAATAAACCCGG
>JBMCIT010000043.1:0-8633 GCA_048616715.1 Tangfeifania sp.
GATTTTCAAAAAGTTGCATACAAGTTTAACGAATTTTTAGCACATGTTCTAAAATAGGGAGGAAACCATAATAGCACACAATGCAAATTGGACGGCAGTATAAGGCATTTTGCCATTATGCTTAATGTAATTTTCTACGATCGACCGTAGGAAATAGCGCTAATTCCTACAGTCAAAAAAAAATATCGGTTTTTTTCTATTTCAACTCAATAATCATCGCTGCTTTTGCCGGAACTTTTATTTCAGACAAGTCAGAAATAGTAGCAGAAGTTATGATTTCTTTTCCGGAAGAATATCCCTCCATAATTTCACTGAATCGTTCTGAGGAAATCATTCTTTCTTCCCGGTTTTTATTCAGCACCACCATCACAGTTTCTTCATTGTTGTAACGGAAGTAAGTGTAAATGCCATCTTCGGGCGTAAAATGCATCAGTTTCCCGGTGTGAATCACTTCTTTGTTTTTTCGCCAGTTTTGAATGATTGATATGTATTGCTGCATTTCGGTCTGCTCAGCAGTTAAGCCTTCGCCGGTAAAAGCATTTGAGTTATGGTCGTCCCAGCCGCCGGGGAATTCAGCACGGATGTTGCCATGTTCACTTCCCTCATGTGTCATCAGAACTTCGGTGCCGTAATACAGTTGCGGGATTCCGCGGGTTGTCAGGAAATAAGCAATTCCCATTTTCAGCAAATCAATATCTTCGCCCATTTGCACAAAAAAGCGCGACATGTCGTGGTTGTCCGGGAACACAACCAGGTTATCCGGATCGGGATACAAAAAGTCATTGGCCAGCATTTCGTACATTTCGATGAGACCGGATCCCCACCCTTCCTCATTTGTCAAACCTCTGCTAACTGCGCTTTGCAGCGGAAAGTCCATCAGGCTCGGCAGGTGACATTCGTAACCGTCGAAATTATTCTGACCCTTTTGCCAATAGGAAACAATTGCCGGGTTGAGGCTCCACTCTTCGCCTACAATATTGAAATCGGGGTATTCTTCGAGCACCCGTTTTGTCCATTCGGTCATCATGTGCTTATCGGGGTAAGGCCAGGTGTCCTGCCTGATTCCTTCCAGTCCGACGAACTCGATCCACCATATGCTGTTCTGGATGAGGTAGGTAGACATGAACTCATTTTCCTGGTTCAGATCGGGCATGGTGGGCACAAACCAGCCGTCAACCATGGCTTCATAATCCGATTCGGAAGCATGCGGATCCTGGTTTACGGTGCGCTGGTGCGAAGTAATTTTATAATCGGGGTAGTTGTTTATCCAGTCAGGCATGGGCAGGTCCTCCATCCACCAGTGTTCCGAACCGCAGTGGTTGAATATCATGTCCATAATTAATTTCATTCCCCTTTTGTCCAGTTCATCGTTGAGCTCGCGATACTCTTCATTGGAGCCAAAACGTGGATCGACCTTGTAAAAATCGGTGGCTGAATAACCGTGGTACGAAACCTGTGTCATGTTGTTCTCGAGCACCGGGTTGAGCCACACCGCAGTGAATCCCAAATCCTGCAAATAATCGAGCGAATTGATAATTCCGCGGATATCACCGCCGTGCCTTCCGTTTTTGTCAGTCCGGTCGGGTTTTTCCTTCATTCCTTCTACCTGGTCGTTTCCCGGATTTCCGTTCACAAAACGGTCGGGTGTAATCAGGTAAATCACATCCGACTGGTCGAAACCTTTGCGGCTGGCAGAACCTTTTTCACGGGCTTTTAATTCGTACTTATACGTTTCAATTGTTTCATTTTCTTTTTGAAACAGCAGGTCGAAACTGCCGGGCTTTACATTTTCCGAAAGTTTCAGGTCGATAAACAGATAATTCGGATTTTGAACTTTCGAAACCGAAATTAATTCAACGCCGGGATATTCCAGCGAAACGTCGGTTTCAGCAATGTTTTCGCCATAAACCATCAGTTGCAGATTGGGCGATTTCATTCCTGCCCACCAAAACATGGGTTCCACCCGATCGAGCTGAGCCTGGCCTGAAACGATGTTCAGCGTGATGAGGATGATTAAAACTGAATAAAGTATGCGTTTCATATTATTTTGAATTTTTAAATTTGAGTTTCTTATTTCCTTCAATTTCAGTACTTTCATTCCATATCCGGATTAAAACTTTTTCTTCGGAATGGTTTACAACGGTGAATTCATTTTGTTTCATTTTCACTTCGAGGTGAGCTCCCCTGAAATCGATTCGGAAAGAATAAGCTTTCCATTTTTTGGGTAGAAAAGGATTAAATATCAGGCGGTCATTCTTTACCCGAACCCCGCCAAATCCCAGCACCACCGACATCCAGGTGCCGCCCATGCTGGTGATGTGCAGGCCGTCGTCGGTGTCGTTGTTGTAATCGTCCAAATCGAGACGGGCAGTGCGCAGGTACATTTCATACGACTTTTTTTCGTACCCGATTTTTGCAGCCAGAATGGAATGCACACACGGCGAGAGCGATGATTCATGCACAGTAAATGGTTCGTAAAAATCGAAATGTTTTTTAATCGCTTCATCTGAAAAATCATCTTCAAACCAGAAAATACTTTGCAGTGTATCGGCCTGTTTGATGTAGCAGGAACGGAGAATCCGGTCCCACGACCATTTCTGGTTGATGGGCCGCTCTTTTTTCGGAAGCTCCGAAACGGGGATCAATTCCTTGTCTTTAAACCCGTCCTGCTGAAGAAAGAGTTGATTTTCTTCGTCATACGGGAAGTACATATTTTCAATGATTTTTTTCCACGCTGTGGTTTCCGAAATTTCGCTGAATTTCCATTTTTTCACCAGCTCCTCAAAAAGAAACGGAAACTCTTTTTTCAGGAAATCGATTACTTCGAGTGTGTATTTAAGTGTCCAAACGGCCATGTAGCTCGTATGAAAATTATTGTTGATATTGTTTTCGTACTCGTTGGGGCCGGTCACTCCCAGCATCACATATTTTTCTTTTTCGGCCGACCAGTTTACACGTTGTCTCCAGAAACGGCTAATGGCCAAAAGTACCTCGAATCCGTAGGGTGCAAGGTATTCTTTATCGCCGGTGTAGTTAATGTAGTTGAATATGGCATAGGCAATTGCGCCATTGCGGTGAATTTCCTCGAATGTAATTTCCCACTCGTTGTGGCACTCTTCGCCGTTGATGGTTACCATTGGGTAAAGTGCTGCGTAATGATTAAAACCCAGTTTTTGTGCATTTTCAATGGCTTTATCCAGGTGTTTGTGGCGGTAAAGCAGCAGGTTTTTGGCAACTTCGGGTGGGGCAGTGCTCAGGAAAAAAGGCAGGCAGTAGGCTTCGGTATCCCAGTAAGTTACACCTCCGTATTTTTCTCCGGTGAATCCTTTTGGGCCAATATTCAGGCGTTCGTCTTCGCCGGTGTAAGTTTGGTTCATTTGGAAAATGTTGTAACGGATTCCCTGCTGGGCGGCAATGTCTCCTTCAATTTTTATGTCGCTGGTTTCCCATTTCCCGAGCCAGCGTTTTTTATGGTTTGAACAGAGCTTTTCAAAACCCGCTTTTCGTGCACGGTTAATGGCTTTTTTTGCGCCTGCAGCGAGTTTGTTTTTCGGGTAATCGAGCGACGAGAGTGTTGCTGTGAGTTTTTCTACCGTTATTTCATCGCCTTTTTCAACTTTTATTTTTTGAGTTGCATCAATGTATTTTTCGCGGACGGAATTTGTTACCTCATCCGTTATTTTTTCGTTGTTTCTGAGAATTCTGAACCACATCCCTGAAGTTACCTGAAACCGGGTTTTGAGCGTTTCCAAAGTCAGGTAGCCTTCCTCATCCTTGATTTCTTTGGTGATTTCTGTCCAGAATTTTTCATCGTAGTTGGCATCTTCATTTTTTACATCGCCATCGAGGTAAGGGGTTATGGTTATTTCTCCTGAAAAGTTCAGTGCTTTCAACGAGTAGCGAATGGCGCCAATTTCGGTGTCGTCGATGCTTAAAAACCGCATGGATTTAACTTCCAGTTTTTTTCCACCCTGCATTGTTGCCACAAAACTGCGTGAAAGAATTCCTTCCTTCATATTGAGTTCGCGCCGGAATTTTTCAATTTCAGTTTTTGCCAAATCAAGCATTTCGCCGTCAACCGAAATGTCAATTCCAATCCAGTTCGTGGAATTGATGATTTTTGCAAAATACTCCGGATAGCCGTTTTTCCACCAGCCTACACGGGTTTTATCGGGGTAGTAAATGCCGGCAATGTATGCCCCCTGAAGTGAATCGCCCGAGTAGTGTTCTTCAAAATTTGCACGTTGCCCCATTTTACCGTTTCCGATGCTGAAAATGCTTTCTGAAATCCTGTTGTTTTCAGCATTGAATCCCTCTTCTATTATTTTCCATTCGTTGTGAATGATGTAATCCTTCATGTTTTAATCTTTTCTCTGTGAAAAAAATACCAGTTAACTTCCTGTTTTTTTTATGGGCTGAAACTGATTTTTTAAGAATATGATTATTTTTCACCCACTGCCACATCTTTTACAAAAAGCACCGTTATTGCAGCAATAATCATTGAAACGCCTCCAAAAACAAGCGCCATTATTGTTTTTCCTTCAAAAAGGTTTTCAACCAGAAAACCTAAAATAGTAGCTGCCAGTATTTGTGGTATGACAATAAAGAAATTGAAAATCCCCATGTAAATTCCCATCTTGTGCGATGGCAGCGAGCCGGTTAAAATGGCGTAAGGCATCGATAAAATACTTGCCCATGCAATTCCGATTCCAATCATTGGAATTATCAGCAGGCTGGGATTGTTGAACAGCAGCATCGAGACCATACCGATTCCGCCCAGCATTAAACAAATGAAGTGCGTAGTTTTCCGGCTGGTGTGTTTTGCCAGCACGGGCAGCGAAAAAGCAACAAGTGCGGCCACCCCGTTGTAAACGGCAAAAAGTACATTTACCCAGTCGGCGCCGGTATTGTATTCAATCGATGTAGGATCGGTTGTCAAATAAATGTGGCTGGTGATTCCTGCTGTAGAGTAAATCCACATGGCAAACAGCGCCATCCACGAGAAGAACTGCACAACGGCCAGTTGTTTCATGGTGGCAGGCATTCGGATTAAATCCGAAAAAATTTCAATCAGTGCATTTTTTTCCCGGTTATTCGTTTTAAGTAAATAAGCCAGCAACATCAGCACAAAAAAAGCAATCATGAGCCCGCCCAGAATGTATAGCTCCTTTTTCAGCCCAAAATAGTATGCAAGCAAAACAATTGCCAGCCCGGTTACCCCAAAAATGCTTCCCAGCGAAATAAATTTTTTCTTCGGCACAGGACTTTCGTCGTAACCTGTTCCCACATTGCTTGTTTCCTTTTCAGCTTTTTCATACTCGCGCATTTTTTCGGGCGGGTATTCTTTGGTGGAAATGATGGTCCAAAGAATGGCGAGAAAAAAAACGAGTGCACCAATATAAAACGACCATCGCACCGAAGGCGGGATAACCCCCTCGGGAGCAGTGTTGGGAATATCTAACCAGTTGGTCATTATGTAAGGCAACATAGAGCCCACCACTGCGCCGGTACCGATAAAAAAACTTTGCATGGCAAAACCTCTGGTGCGTTGTTCGTTGGGGAGCATGTCGCCTACAAAGGCCCGGAAAGGTTCCATGGAAATATTGAGGGAGGCATCCATTATCCAAAGCATTCCGGCAGCTACCCAGAGTGCCGGCGAGTTGGGCATGATAATCAGTGCCAGCGATGCAAAAATGGCACCGAAAAGAAAATAGGGCCGCCGCCGTCCGAGCCGGTTCCATGTTTTATCGCTCATGTGCCCAACAATGGGCTGTATAACCAGGCCGGTTACCGGAGCGGCAATCCATAAAATCGGTATGTCTTCAACGTTGGCGCCAAGTGTTTCGAAGATACGGCTTACATTGGCATTCTGAAGGGCAAATCCGAACTGGATGCCCAGAAATCCAAAACTCATGTTCCAGATTTGCCAAAAGCTGAGAGCAGGTTTTTTACTCATATACATATCATTAAAATTATTCTTACTGTAATTCGAAAATTACAGATAATAAAATTTACCTGCTTTGCCTGAGTGAAGTAAAATATGAATAGCCGCAACAAATATACAGCATTAAAACTTAAATAAACAAATTTCTGAGTTGCTGTAACCCGCTGGAAAAGCGAAGTTGCGGGCTAAAAGTATTGTTTCAAACGTTTGCGGAATAACATAAAAAACTTTTAATATTTTTTTGAAACAGTCGATTCGCGCACAATGAGATTTGCATTTAATACCTGGGTCCGGCAAGGATAATCTTTTTCTGAAAAAATACGTTTCAGCAACATTTCGGTGGCTACGGTTCCCATTTCATAGCCATGTTGGTCGACAGAAGTTAGCGTTGGATCAATGATGCCTGAAAACCTTCCGTCGGAAAAACCTGCAACTGCAACATCTTCAGGAACTTTAATTCCGCGCTTCAGAAGTGTTTGCATAGCCCCGATTGCAGTTAAATCATTTACAGCAAATACCCCGTCGATTTGGAGGTTGTTTTTTAGGATCTCCAGCACTGTTACCCTTGCTTTTTCAAAATTATCGGCCTGGAAAACCAGTTCTTCACCGGTAGTCAGTCCTGCATCGCTGATGGCTTTCAGGTAACCTTCCTTTCTTTTTTGGGCAATCAGTAAATTTTGTGGTGCGGCAAAATGTACAATTCTTTTTCTGCCGGTGTCAACGAGGTGTTTTGTGGCCTGGTAAGCTGCATCAAAATCGTCGATTATTACCTGGTCTGTCCGTAGCCCCGGCACAACCCGGTCGTAAAAAACCAGGGGAATTCTATTTTTCCGTATGTACTGAAAATGATTGTAGTCCCTGGTTTCTTTTGAAACTGAAACAAGAATTCCTTCGACCCGGTGGGCCAAAAGTGTTTTAACGTTTGCCACCTCACGGTCGTATTTTTCGTTCGACTGGCAGATAATTACATTGAACCCGGCTTCGTAGGCCACGTCTTCGATTCCGCTGATTACCGATGAAAAAAAGTAATGCACAATTTCGGGAATAATTACACCGATAGTATTGCTGCGGCTCTGTTTTAAACTTAAGGCAACCGCGTTGGGCTGATAGTTTAATTTGCGCGCCAGTTCATTTACCGCTTTTTTGGTAGCTTCGCTGATGTCAGGATGATTTTTGAGGGCCCTGGAAACAGTTGATGGTGAAACTTTTAATTTCCGTGCAATATCTTTTATTGTAGTTAGTCCTCTTTTCATTTTTAATGGAATATTAAACCGCTGATTAAAGCTAACAAATTTGTTTCAATTGAAATGTAAATTTCTTTAAAAGTGGTTGTTAAACAGGATAATTCGTTACGATTATCTCATTTATTGCGTTTCTTTTGGCAGCATTGGAATTGATCGATCTTTTAGCCGAAACGCGGAATATATGGAAGGGTTTATACAATTCGTCGAAAAAATTGTCATCGGGATTGGTATTTTTGGGGTCGGAGTTGCTGAGCATCAGTTTTGCCCCTTTGCGGTGCAGATCAGAAAAAACATGCTTTAGTTCGATTTGGTCTTTATCACCGAAAGTTTTTTTACTGTACGAAGTAAAACCCGATGTTTTGTTGATTGGCCGGTATGGCGGGTCGAAATATACAAATGACGATGGCTTAACCTGGCTGGTTATTTCTTTAAAATCGGCTTTCCTGATTTCTGCAGCCGACAGCAATTTCGATGCATTTACAAGATTTTGCTCATCCAGTATTTTTGGATTTTTATAACGGCCTGCCGGCACATTGAATTTACCTTTCGAATTGAACCGGAACAACCCGTTGAAGCAGGTTTTATTCAGAAAAATAATTTGCGCCGCCCGTTTTATCCATTTCTCCGAGTACGATTCATGGTTTATGCTGAAACGGCTGTTATTAAATTCATCCCGTACTTCATAATAAAACTGTTGCTGTGTTTGCCTGCCGGGTTTTTCATATCTCTTTTTCAACCATTCAAGATGCTCCATAAGTTTGTAAACATCTTTTTGAACCACCTGGTATGCGAGAATAAGTTCCTCGTTGACATCGCACAGTAGTGCTGATTTAATCGGGTATTTTTGGGCAACATCAAAAAAAACCGCCCCTCCTCCAACAAAGGGTTCATAGTAATTTTCAACCAGGTTTGTTTTTAATTCAGGTGGATAGAAACCCGAAAATGTTTCAAGCAGTTGTCCTTTTCCGCCGGCCCATTTTAAAAATGGTTTTGCCCGCAGTGCCGCCGGGCTTTTTAGTTTTGAAGCTGTTGATTTTTTATTTGCTGATTCAGATCTCATAAACTGGAAAAACAGATGAATTCGATGCCATTTCTGTATTATTTTCAACTTACAAAAATAGCATTTCAGTTAAATTAATTCATTATTATTATTTTTATAAGCTGTCACGGCCAAAACCTACCAGATCATACCTGTTTTATAACACATTCAATGCAAACGAAACCGCAAACGTTTGCGGTTAACTGATTGTTAAAAAATGAAAATAACTGTTAACAATTTCTATACATTTGTGTTCTTATTTTGCTTTGCTTTTAAAAGCTAACTGAAGTAATTTGATGATTAATAGCCACGTATAAATGAAATGCTGTTAGCTAAACAAAGTTGATTTATAAATTAATAACTAAAAAGAAATGAGCATAATTCGTAAGAACTTAAAATTATTTCT
>JBMCIT010000044.1:0-8632 GCA_048616715.1 Tangfeifania sp.
CTGGCTCTGGCGCTTGCTTTCGCACAGTTTGTTTCATGCCGCAACCGGGGCGAAACCGATTCGTGCGGCGAGTGCCCCTCGTGCCGGAAATACCAAAAAATGGCGCACCCCGATCTCCATTTTGTGTTCCCGGTTTTTCCCACCAAAGAATTCAAAAAACCGGTGAGCGACGACTTTTTGCCCCGCTGGCGCGAAATGGTAAAAAAAACACCGTATTTCACGCTGAGCCAGTGGCTGGGATTCATAGAAAATGAAAATGCGCAGGGATTGATTTACGAGCGGGAAAGCGATTCAATTATGCGCAAGCTAAACCTGAAATCGTTTGAAGCAGAGTTCAAAGTGATGATTATCTGGCTGCCTGAAAAAATGCATCCGGCCTGCTCCAACAAATTGCTCAAACTGATTGAGGAACCACCCAACAAAACGCTTTTTCTGATGGTAACCGAGAACGAAGAGTCGATTATCACCACCATCCGCTCGCGGGCACAATTACTGAAAGTTCCGTTTATCGACAACGAATCGATGAAAAACGCCCTTGAAAAAACGGATGGAATCAACAAAGAACAAATTCCCGATGCCGTGCATCTTGCCGGTGGAAATTACATCCAGGCGCTGGAATACCTGAACCCGAATGAAGACACTCAGTTTTATTTTACCAAGTTCCAGGAAATGATGCGTTTTGCCTACAAACGCGAGGTGAAAGAACTTGTTGACTGGGCCGAGGAGATGGGCCGGATTGGCCGCGACCGCCAAAAATCGTTTTTCAATTTTGCGCTACGCATGGTACGCGAATATTTTGTGATGAACATGAATAAACCATCGCTGATTTACCTGAATGAAGAAGAAAAAAACTGGGGAAAAAATTTCGCACCGTTTATAAACGAACGGAACATTGTTCCGTTTGCCAAAGAGTTTGAACTGGGCATAAAGCACATTTCCATGAACGGAAATGCCCGCATCATCTTTCTCGACACAGCATTGAGAATGGTAAGGCTCATAAAAAAATAAACAGGGCCTTTCCAAATAGCCTTTTGTTTCATTTATTCACCGGTTAAAAATCAGCGATTTCCTGATCAAATTGGTATTAATCATTATTTTTGTGAAATGCAATGCAAACTGTTCATGCTGAATTTTGAACATTTGAGCATTACACTGAATTGAGTTTTATGAAGAATGGGGATTTAATTGACAGAGGTGTTTGCAGCAAGCCATATTCCGGATGTGCCAAAATGCATGCCACCGACTGGATGAAAGACATAGAAAGCACCGCCGGCACCGATGGGATAGTTGAGGTGCGGTTTAAAAATACCCGGAAAGATTTTTACCGGAATGTAAACGATCTGAAACTGGAAGCCGGCGATATTGTTGCAGTTGAGGCCAATCCGGGCCACGATATCGGCATTGTTTCGCTAACCGGCGAACTGGTACCCGGGCAAATGAAAAAGCACAAGGTTACCACGGTAAACGGCGAACTCCGGAAAATTTACCGCAAAGCCAAACCTCAAGACATCGATAAATGGAAAGAAGCCATTTCGATGGAATATGAAACCATGATTGAATCGCGGAAAATTGCCACCGATTTAAAACTGGACATGAAAATCGGGGATGTGGAATACCAGGGTGATCAAACAAAAGCCATTTTTTACTACATCGCCGACGGACGTGTCGATTTCAGACAGTTGATTAGGGTGTTGGCCGACACCTTTCGCATCCGCATTGAAATGAAACAAATTGGTGCGCGACAGGAAGCCGGCAGGATTGGCGGAGTAGGTCCGTGTGGCCGTGAATTGTGTTGCTGCACCTGGATCTACAATTTCGTTTCGGTTACTACCAATGCAGCCCGCTACCAGGATATTTCGCTTAACCCGCAAAAACTGGCAGGCCAGTGCGGAAAACTCAAATGCTGCCTGAATTATGAACTGGATTCCTATATCGATGCACAAAAGGACTTCCCGCCCAATAATATTCCACTTGAAACAAAGTTTGCCACTTATCAGTTCTTCAAAGCCGACATATTCAAACGCATTTATTATTACTCGCAAAAAGGCGAAGGCCTGTCTACACAAATTGCCCTTTCCGTAGAGCAGGTCAAAAAAATTCAGAAACTGAACCGCCGGGGGCAAAAACCTGAAAAGCTTGTCTCGGAAAACGTGGAAGTTCCGAAACAAGCCGACGATATTTTTCACAATACTGTGGGACAGGACGATCTCAACCGGTTCAATCAGCCAAAGAAAAAAGTACGAAAAAAGAAAAGACGCAGTTTTACCAAGAAACAGCACCGAAAACCCAATAAGAGATGAAACGAAATTTGCCCCTGTTTTTTGTCGTAATTTTTGCAGGAATGGTATTCAACTCCTGCGACAAAACCGTGGTCTTCGATAGATACAAAGCCATTCCCGAAACCGGCTGGCACAAAGATTCGCTGGTGGTTTTTAACTTCCCGGTTGAAGATACGCTGCAGAATCACAATTTGCTGATCAACATCCGCAATGAAACATCATACAACTTCAGCAATATTTGGCTTTTCGTTGAAATTCTGCAACCCGACGGCGAAATGCTGAAAGATACATTTGAAATCGCACTGGCCGATCCATCGGGCGAATGGCTGGGAAAAGGAATTGGCGAACTAAAAACAAGGGAAGCCATGTTCAGGCGTAATGTGAAACTACCTGTTTCAGGTAAATACACTGTGAAAATACAGCACGGCATGCGCCATGATGTATTAAAAGGCATCCACGATGTGGGATTCAGAATTGAAAAAATAAACTAAACACCCGCACAAACTAATTCAGTAACAAAACAGATTGACAAGTCGTGAGCAAAAATAAACTGGCAAAGTTTGAAGAGATGGAAGGCTTTGAACACGTTGTTCAGGCACCTTTCAATAAAATAAAACACAACGATTTCCACTTAAAAGGAAAATGGGCCAAAGATTTCTTTCAGAATGAAAACCCGGTAATTCTGGAACTTGGCTGCGGAAAAGGAGAATACACGGTTGAACTCGCTGAAAAATTTCCGGGCACCAATTTTATTGGTATCGATATTAAAGGCGCCCGGCTTTGGAAAGGCGCCAAAACAGCCCTCGAAAAAAAGCTGAAAAATGTTGCTTTCCTGCGCACAAATATTGAAATTACAGGGCAGTTTTTCGGACCGGAGGAAATTGAAGAAATCTGGCTCACATTTCCCGATCCGCAAATGAAAAAAACACGTAAGCGTCTAACTTCCGGTATTTTTTTAAACAAGTACCGGAATTTCCTGAAAAAAGAGGGAGTCATTCATCTGAAAACCGACAGCAATTTTCAGTATACCTACACCAGTGCACTGGTGCATAAAAACAACCTGGAAATTGTGGCTGAAACCGATGATCTGTACGAATCCGAAATTTTAAATGAAACATTACAGATTAAAACATTTTACGAGAAACAATGGCTTAGCCGCGGAATCACCATAAAATACCTGGCTTTCAAACTAAAAAATGTTGAATTACAGGAACCGGAAATTGCAATTGAAAAAGATGAATACCGCAGTTTTGGCAGAAGCGCAAGAGATTTATGAGCGATTTTTTTGAAAAAGTATACGAAGTAGTAAAATTGATTCCTCCTGGACGGGTAACTTCCTACGGAGCCATTGCAAAATATTTAGGCGCTGCCGGTTCGGCGCGGATGGTAGGCTGGGCAATGAATGCTTCACACAGCCACGCTGAATTTGTACCTGCTCACCGTGTGGTAAACCGCAACGGATTGCTCACCGGAAAACACCATTTCGATACACCGGATGCCATGGAGGAACTGCTGGAAAATGAAGGATTAAAAGTGAAAAACAATAAAATTATTAATTTTAAAGACCGTTTTTGGGATCCTTCGATAGAATTGGATGCGGAATAATTCAGAAAAAGCGACATTAAAATTAACTGCGATTTATAACTTTGAAATAAAGAACATGGAATCCATCACCGATATTCATTCCAGAATATTTAATAATTATCAGGACTTTGAACCATTGCTGAAAGAATGGAAAGCCGGGAAAGAACGCATTGTTTTCACCAACGGCTGTTTCGATATCATTCACCACGGGCACGTTGATTCGCTCTCGAAAGCGGCACAAATGGGAACCAAACTGGTGGTAGGATTAAATTCCGATCCTTCGGTTGAACGCCTCAAAGGAAAAGGCCGGCCCATTTTAGGTGAAAAAGCGCGGGCCACAATTTTGGCAGCATTTGGGTTTGTTGATGCCGTAGTCATTTTCCCGGAGGAAACTCCCGCAATGCTGGTGGCACACATTGTTCCCGATGTGCTGGTAAAGGGAAAACAGTATGCCATTCATGAAATTGCCGGCCACGACACGGTGCTGGAAAATGGCGGCGAAGTAGAAACACTGGAACTTATCGCCGGCGTTTCAACCAGCGAAATCATTCAAAAAATTAAAAACCTCGGATAATGGCCCGGACCAAATCAATTTATACCTGCCAGAACTGCGGCACGCAGTCGCCCAAATGGATGGGAAAATGCCCGTCGTGCGGAGGATGGAATACCTTTGTGGAAGAAATTGTTGAAAAGAAAAAATCGACCTCCAACGTGGCGGTTCAGCTTTCGGGCAACCAGCCCCTCACGCTGGAAAATATTACGGCAGAACGGAACCAGCGTTTTCCGGTGGGCATAAATGAATTCGACCGGGTACTGGGTGGCGGAATCGTGCCTGGCTCCATTGTTCTGCTGGGTGGCGAACCGGGAATCGGAAAATCGACACTGGTACTGCAAATGGCACTTGGGCTGCAGGAAAAAAAGATACTTTACATTTCGGGAGAAGAGAGTTTGCAACAGATAAAACTGCGGGCCGACCGGTTGAAAATAGCGCGCAATAACTGTCTTTTCCTGAGCGAAACTTTGCTGGAACATGTAATTGCACAAACCGAACAAACAAAACCGGAACTGCTGATTATCGATTCCATCCAAACCATTTCCACCGAAACCATCGAATCGTCGCCGGGTTCGGTTTCGCAGGTCCGTGAATGTACTTCGGCACTGTTGAAATTTGCAAAAAAAAACCATGTGGCGGTCATATTGATTGGCCACATCAATAAAGAAGGCAGCCTGGCCGGCCCGAAAGTACTGGAGCACATGGTTGACACAGTGTTGCAGTTTGAAGGCGATACCAACTACATGTACCGTATTTTGCGGGCAAATAAAAACAGGTTTGGCTCCACCAACGAGCTCGGAATTTTTGAAATGCGCGGAACCGGGTTGCAGGAAATTTTGAACCCATCAGAACAACTGATTTCCAAGGTGAGCGACGATGTGAGCGGCACTGCCATTGCTGCCACCATCGAAGGAATTCGTCCTTTTTTAATTGAAATCCAGGCGCTGGTCAGCTCCGCAGCCTACGGAACTCCGCAGCGCTCTTCCACCGGATTCGATTTGCGCCGGCTGAATATGCTGCTCGCTGTACTTGAAAAACGGGCCGGTTTTAAGCTGCTCGCCAAAGATGTTTTCCTGAATATTGCCGGCGGTTTAAAAATAAACGACCCGGCCACCGACCTCGCAGTAATTTGCTCTATTTTGTCTTCGAACATCGACATTGCCATCGACCACAAAACCTGTTTCACAGGAGAGGTGGGGCTGACAGGCGAAATCCGGGGCGTTAACCGCATCGAACAGCGCATTGCCGAAGCCGCTAAACTGGGATTCGAACGAATTTATATTCCAAAAGTCAACAAAGGTTTCGATGCTTCAAAATTCAACATATCCATTGAAAAAGTGGGCCGTGTGGAAGAGGTGTTCCGCTCGATTTTTGGATGATAAAAAATGAAATAGGTTTTTTTAACGTAACCGGTGTTGCCTGAAAGCCAAACAATTTATAATTTGCACCCGCTAAAAAATGAAAAAATTACTGTACATATTATCATTTGTTTTTTTAGTTGCTGCCGCCGGTTGTGACGAGCCGCCCGTGCCCGAACCTGAAAATTTAATTGACAGGGCCAGAATGATTGAGATGCTGGCAGATATTCACCTGGCAGAAGCAACCTTTAACAGCCTGAGGCACCGCGATTCAATTGTAGAAAACAGTTCATCGGCCAATTTCTACTACTCTATCCTCGATAAATACCAAGTGCAGGATACGGTTTTTGAACAGTCGTTTGTGTTTTATGCCAGCCAGCCGCGGCAATTTGAAAAAATGTACCGCGAGGCCATGAACATACTAAACGAAATGGAACAGGAATATTCGGGCCGGAAAAACGATTTGCTCGATGTGGATGTTCAGGAAAGAAAAAAGTGAGAAAAATTTCGGCAACATACATCTTCCCCGGAAATAAACCTCCACTGAAAAATGGAATCCTGGTTTGCGAAAATGACGGAAAAATTCTTGATTTAATCGATACCGGAGGCCAGTTGGAAGAGGAAGCCGGACTCGAACACTACAGCGGGATTCTGGTTCCGGGATTTGTGAATACGCACTGCCACCTCGAACTTTCTCATTTAAAAGGGAAAATACCCGGAAAAACAGGACTGGGAGAATTTATCGGCGCTATTAACCAACTTAGAAATCAGGAAGAAGAAATGGAAGCTGAAACAGCCATTAAAAAGGCAGACAGGCAGCTTTTTGCTGAGGGCGTTGTTGCTGTGGGAGATGTTTCCAATTCTCTATTATCGCTTGAAACCAAACGGCAAAGCAAATTACATTACCATACCTTTGTTGAAGCTTTCGGATTTCATCCGTCGCGCGCAGACAGGGCTTTTGATTTTGCATGTTTTTCAGAAAAAATGTTTCATGAAAACCAGCTTGCCGCATCTGTTGTCCCTCACTCTGCATATTCTGTTTCGGCGCCGCTTTTCAAAAGAATAACCAACAAAGCCGTTGCGCAACAAAGCCTGCTCAGCATTCACAACCAGGAAAGCGAAGCAGAACAGCAGTTTTTCAGAGACGGAACCGGACCCATTGCGCACCACCTTCAAAATAATCTCAAACTCGATATTTCACACTGGAAACCCACCATCAAAAATTCGCTGTCTGTTGCACTGGATTATTTACCGGCAGACAACCAACTTTTACTGGTGCACAATATTTTTACCACCGAAACCGATATTGAAAAACTGAAATCGCTCAGAAATCCTGAAAATACATTTTTGGTGCTCTGTCCCAATTCAAATCTTTACATTGAAAACCAATTGCCTGATGTTACGCTTTTCAGAAATCACAAACTGAATATTTGCCTGGGAACCGATAGTCTGGCCTCCAATCAGAAATTATCTGTTTTACAGGAAATGATTACAATTCAGCAACATTTCCCGGAATTTTCGCTGGAAGAGTTGTTAAAGTGGGCAACTTTCAATGGGGCACGCGCACTTCAAACTGAAAGCCGGTCCGGTAGTTTTGAAACCGGGAAAAACCCGGGAGTTAATCTGATTACCGGCGCCGATTTAAAAAACCTGAAACTGACTTCGAAATGTAAAGTGAAAAAATTGGTTTAAAACTTTCTATCTTTGCCCTCCGAAAATTTACTATGGCAACTTTTCTTTTCGATAAAATCATATTTGGCCCGGTTAAAAGCCGGCGGCTGGGGGTTTCGCTGGGAGTTAATCTTTTGCCGACGAATGTAAAAGTTTGTTCGTTCGATTGCATTTACTGCGAATGCGGGCTCACTCCAAAAAAAAGTACGGAAAAAGGAACGCTTCCCACGCGTTATGAAGTGCGGCAAAAGATGGATGAAAAACTGCAGGAAATGGCCGGCCAAAATCAACTGCCCGATGTAATTACATTTGCCGGAAACGGCGAACCGACATTGCACCGCGAGTTTGCAGAAATCATCGACGACACCATCGAACTGCGTAACAAATGGGCACCCGGCGCCCGGATTGCAGTGTTGTCGAATGCAAGCATGCTGCACAAAGAGGACGTTTTCCAGGCACTTTTAAAAGTGGAAGACAACATCCAGAAACTCGATTCGGCTTATCCCGAAACAGTGGAATTGCTCGATTGCCCGCGCGGAAATTTCAATCTCGAAAAAGTGGTGGGACAACTGAAAAAATTCAATGGAAATGTCATTATTCAAACCATGTTTGTGAGGGGCTTTTTCAAAAGAAAGTTAATTGACAACACCACTGAAAAAGAAGTGTGGGCGTGGTTAGAATTGCTAAAAATCATTAAACCCTCGCAGGTGATGATTTACACAATTGCACGCGATGCTCCCGTCGATACGCTGGAAAAAATTCCGATTGAAAAATTAAATGAAATTGCCGGCCGAGTTGAAAAAGCCGGATTCAGAGTACAGGTTTCAGCGTGAAACTTCAAGCATCCGTTGAATGGGTAGCTGCGCTTTTTTAATTACATCTTCCGGCAACGTTACTTCGGGCTGTTCATGCTTCAAACAGATATACAATTTTTGAAGGCTGTTCAGTTTCATGTAGGAACAGTCGTTGCAGCCACATGTTGAGTCGATGGATGGCGCCGGGATGAAAATCTTGCCGGGAGCCTCTTTTTTCATCTGGTGCAAAATTCCGCTTTCAGTTGCTACGATAAATTTTTTGGCATTGCTCTTTTTTACGTAATTCAGAAGCGATGTAGTTGAGCCAATGTGTTTGGCCAGCAAAAGTACGGGCTTTTCGCACTCGGGATGTGCAATAAATTCGGCATCGGG
>JBMCIT010000045.1:0-8576 GCA_048616715.1 Tangfeifania sp.
CACGAATATGCACTTCGTAATCATTTCCGCTGATGGTGAATTTATATCTTTTCATTTTTCATATTTCTTGAATCATATATCATTCTCAACTGTGTATCGTTATGACCCCCTGTTATCCCCCGAAGGGGGATGTATTCCTCCCCTTCGGGGAGGTTAGGAGGGGCCTAATTCTTCGGCCAGTTTTGGGTCACGCTGTAAATTTTCGAACTCCAGGGCGAATACCTTTTTCGTACCTGTTTAATGGTAACAATGTTGCTCTCTTCGTCGTGCAGCTCATTAAAATAAAGGTGAAGGGCAAGGCTGATTGCAGCCGAAACGTTTCCTTCCATTTCCTGTTTTTCCTCTTTTTCTTCCGGTGTTTTTTTCGTTTTATCCCGGCGCTTTTTTTTGAATTTCATGTTTACCAGTTTGGGCAAGCGTGAAAAAACAATAAACAGCAGGGTAAGTGAAACTACCACAATGCCGAATCCGACAATGGCAACAGTGAACCCAAAATCGATTGAACTGACCAGTAATGCAAAAAGCAGGCTCATGATACTATCGGTTTTTTATAATGGGATGTTTGAATGTTTTTTCGGCGGATTTACCAGTTTTTTGGTGGTCAGGCTTTGCAGGCCGCGGATGATACGGAAACGCGTATTGCGCGGTTCAATAATATCATCGATGTAGCCATACGATGCCGCTTCAAACGGATTGGCAAATTTTTCCTGGTACTCTTCTTCGTGATTGGCAATGAATTTAGCCCGCTCTTCGGGGTCTTCAATCTCTGCCAGTCTGCGTCCGTGCAATACTTCCACTGCACCCGAAGCGCCCATTACTGCAATTTCTGCAGTTGGCCAGGCGTAGTTCAGGTCGCCACGCAATTGTTTGCATGACATCACATCGTGGGCACCGCCATACGATTTCCGGAGTGTTACCGTAATTTTCGGAACGGTAGCTTCGCCGTAGGCAAACATTAGTTTTGCGCCGTGTATAATGATTCCGCCGTATTCCTGTTTACTTCCGGGAAGAAAACCGGGGACATCGACCAGTGTAACCACCGGGATGTTGAAACTGTCGCAAAAGCGCACAAACCGCGCTGCTTTGCGCGATGCTTCAATGTCGAGCACGCCTGCCAGGTAGTTGGGCTGGTTGGCCACAATCCCTACTGGTTGCCCGTCGAATTTGGCAAATCCAACCACTATGTTTTTGGCATAGTTCCGATGGATTTCGAGGAATTCGGAATAATCGACAATCGATGAAATGATGTCCAGGATATCATACGGCTGGTTTGGATTTTCAGGAATGATTTCGTTCAGCGCATCGTCCATCCGGTCAATCGGATCGTTGCTGTCGGTAATAACCGGGTCTTCCAGGTTGTTTTGCGGCAGGAAGCTGAGCAGTTTCCGGATCAGCATCAACCCCTCTTTTTCTTCTTCAACAAGAAAATGGGCAACGCCCGATTTGGATGCATGGATTTTTCCGCCGCCCAAATCTTCTGTTGAAATGTTTTCGCCGGTAACGGTTTTCACCACTTTGGGGCCGGTAACAAACATGTATGAATTTTGCTCGGTCATCATAATAAAATCGGTAAGTGCGGGCGAATAGACTGCGCCGCCTGCACACGGTCCGAAAATGGCCGAGATTTGCGGGATAACCCCTGATGCAAGGATGTTTCGTTCAAAAATTTCGGCGTACCCTGCCAGTGATGTCACACCTTCCTGAATGCGTGCACCACCCGAGTCGTTGATTCCGATAAGCGGGGCGCCTGCTTTCATGGCCATGTCCATTACTTTGCATATTTTCTGTGCAAACGTTTCGGAAAGCGAGCCGCCAAAAACGGTAAAATCCTGAGAAAAAATGTACACCACGCGGCCATCTATTGTTCCGTGGCCGGTTACCACGCCGTCGCCCAGAATTTTCTTTTTCTCCATTCCGAAGTTGGTACAGCGGTGGGTAACAAACATATCGAACTCTTCAAAACTTCCTTCGTCGAGCAGCAGTTCGATGCGTTCGCGGGCGGTGAATTTTCCTTTGCGGTGCTGGGCTTCAATGCGTTTAATCCCTCCACCCAGTTTGGCTTCGGCACGCAAATCAATCAGCTTTTTAACTTTATCTTTTGAACTCATATAAAAAACAGTTTATGCTGGTTTGGCTATTCTTTGCCACAAATTTCAGTAAGAACGCCCATGGTTGATTTTGGGTGCAGGAACCCGATGTTAAGTCCTTCGGCTCCTTTACGTCCTTTTTTGTCGATGAGGCGGACTCCTTTTTCTTCCAGTTCACGGAGCGATTCATCTACATTGCCGGTGGCAAAAGCCAGGTGATGGATCCCGGGGCCTTTCTTTTCGATGAATTTGCCAATCGGGCCTTCCGGATCGGTTGACTCGAGCAATTCAATTTTGGTTTCTCCCACCATAAAAAAGGCAGTTTTTACTTTCTGATCTTTTACTTCTTCAACTGCGTAGCATTTTAACCCGAGCATGTTTTCATAAAAAGGAATGGCTTCTTCGAGGCTGTTAACAGCAATACCGATGTGTTCTATATGTGAAATATCCATGATTATTTAGATTAATTTAAAATACTTGTTTTCAGAAAATTATCACTGCAAAATTATTTATTAAATGCAGTAGATGGAATAAACTTTCAATTCATTTCATTTTAACGAAAGAAATTCAGAAATAATTAATATTTCAATTGTGAAACGAAAATCAGCAAAATTAAAAAAGGCAGAACCAAGTTCTGCCTGTATAATGTATCCTGTTAATTGTCGTCGTTTTCATCCCAGACAAAATGGAAGTGCGGCCCGAACCGCTCGAAAGCTGCTTTGTCCAGTTCCTCCTGGTGGTCGGGGTGTGAAATCGAGATGATCATTTTGGCACGGTCCTGCAACGTTCTTCCGTAAAGGTTTACGGCACCGTATTCAGTTACCAGCCAGTGAATGTTGGCACGGGTGCTTACTACTCCTGCGCCGGGTGTCAGTATGGGGGCAATTTTGCTGATTCCCTTGGCTGTTACCGATGGCATGGCAATAATCGGTTTTCCGCCGCGGCTTAGTGAGGCGCCACGCAAAAAGTCGATTTGGCCGCCTACACCCGAGTAGAATTTTGTACCGATGGAGTCGGCACAAACCTGTCCGGTGATATCAATTTGCAGCGCCGAGTTGATGGCCGTAACTTTAGGGTTTTTGGCAATCACATTTACCCGGTTGGTGTATTTTACATCGAGCATTGCCACACCCGGGTTGTTGTCGACAAAATCGTACAGGTTTTTGGAGCCCATCAAAAAGGTGGCTACCATTTTGCCTTTGTCAATTTTTTTGTTTTTTCCGTTTACCACGCCTTTGTCGACCAGCGGCAAAATTCCGTCGGCAAACATTTCGGAGTGAACGCCCAAATCTTTGTGGTTGCCCAGCATCGACAGCACTGCATTTGGAATAGCGCCGATTCCCATTTGAAGGGTCGCTCCGTCTTCCACCAGCTCGGCCACGTATTTGCCGATTTTCCGGTCGGTTTCATTGATCGGGCCCGGTTCTGCTGAAATCAGTTCGCTGTCGTCTTCCACAAACAGGTCTATTTCGTTAATGTGAATCATGGCATCGCCAAATGCCCGCGGCACGTTCGGGTTTACAATGGCAATTACGGTGTCGGCTTTTTCAACGGCTGCCAATGTGGCATCAACCGATGTACCGAGCGATACATAACCAAATTTATCGGGTTTTGAAACCTGAATCATGGCTACGTTTACCTGCAAGTAACCTTCGCGGATCAAACGTTGTGTTTCCTGTAAAAATACGGGGATGTAATCGGCATAACCCGCCTGGGTTTGTTTCCTTACATTGGCGCCCACAAAGAAAGATTCCAGTTGGAATATTCCTTCAAACCCGGGGTCGGCATACGGAGCGTGGCCCTCGGTGTGAATGTGCTGAATGCGCACGTTTCTGAATTCCTTGTTGCGGCCTCTCTCGCACATTGCCTGAATGAGCGGATGAGGCGTTACAGCAACACTGTGTAAATGAACCCTGTCGTTCGATTTAATCACTTTTACTGCTTCCCTGGCGCTGATAAATTTTATATTCTTCATGCTATTTCCGGTTAAAAAATCGGGTTTTCAAATAAAGGCCGCAAAGATAAAAAAAAGGTTTCCTGTTTTAGGTTTCGAATATTTTTTCTTTCTGTTCAAAACCTTTTGTGAACTATTTGTTAAGCACCGTGTGAAATTCTCTGATATAAGTCAGTATTTTCTTTTACGCACCATGCCGAAACAGCTTATCAAAAGGAATAAATTTACGAATGCATTTATCAGTACCATTTAAAGCTTCCCCACTTCTTCCGCATAATCGTACTGCAAATCTTCGTGCATCATCGAGAGGGCTTTTTTGAGACGTTCCACCTGGCGTGCATACATATTCTGAATTACCCGGCTGGGGCGGTTTCTCAAACCCGATTCTTTCATTTTCCGGCAGAAATAGATGAGAAGTTCGACCTCGGTTTGTTTGGAGCCTGAAAAACGGATGTATTTCCGGGTAGTGCGCAACACTTTTCTCAGGGTTTTTTTGGCAAGGTATAAACTGCTGTTGTTCAGGTGGGAAAACTGCTCATCTATTTCGTCTTTTACTTCCTGTATAAAATGTTGTTCGTTGAACGATTCAAATAGCAGGTAACTCAGCAGTTCCTTGTTTTCTTTTTTGTATTTGGCCAGCCTGGTGCAAACATCCTGAAGTTGCTGTGGTGATAAATTTTTCAGCTCTTTTTTTATTTCGCTTATTGAAGCTGTTTCCATTGAACAAATTAATTGCGCGGTACGGGGTTGCCATAAACTTCAATCCAATCGAGACGGGAGCAGGCGGCTGATTTTCCGCCGGGCATCAGGTCGGTAAACCCAATTTCCTCTACATTTGAAAGATCCGGATTTTCAGCCACACCTGTTTCCACAATTCGCCCTGCATCCAGTTTGTGCCAGGTAATATCCCGGATGTTGAATTCTTTAATTCGCCAGTCGGTCGAGGGGCCGTCAGATAAGTCACTGATTAGCCAGGTGCCGTCAGTAAGTTTTATTGCAATTCTCAGTTGCCGTAATCCTGATTGTTTGCTGCGCCACTTTATTTTTGCAAAGCCTGTTAAATCAACATTGCCGGATTTGTGTTTCAGTGTCACCATCCAGTTTTCGGGGCACAAACCCGACCACACATAATAGGGATCGTCTGCAGGCCTGTCGTGGTGGCTTTTTTTCAGGCTGTCCTGCCCGGGGCCATACACCCCAACCAGTAAATCCGGATTTTCAACATGTTTTTGCGAAAGTGGAATTTCTGCCGGTATTTCTTTCCAGTCTTCCCTGAAAAACAACGCAGGCCGGTAGTCGGATTGTGCAATTACATGGCTGGACCCTGAAATGATCAAAAGAAGTATGCAAATAATTTTTCGCATCAGATCAGTTTTTCAGGTTTCGTTCAACTTTGTCAAGCAACTCCTCTTTACTGATGGGTTTTGTCACATAATCGTCACAGCCGGCATCCAGGGCTTTCTGACTGTCGCCTGCCAGTGCATAGGCGGTTTGGGCAATTACCGGTAGGTCTTTATTCATTTTTTTGATTTCGCGGGTGGCTTCATAGCCATCCATAACCGGCATTTTTAAATCCATCAGGATTAATGAAATCCCGGGATTTTCCTTAACCATTTCTATGGTTTGTTTCCCGTTTACAGCGCGCAGCAACCGGTAATTTCCTTTCGACAGATATGCCTGCAGCAGGGCATAGCTTGTATCGTCGTCTTCTGCAATCAGAATGATTTTTAATTTTTTATCAGGCTTTTTATCCATGTTTACTTTTTGGTAAAATTATTAAAATTTTGCAAAAAAATAAATGCATTGGCTGTATCAAAAATAATAAAGGCTTTGGCTATGGAATTTTGATTTGAGAAAATTGTTGTAAATGGAGCAATTTTCGTCATCAAATATTTCTAACAGTCATAAATCTTATTGAATGAATTGGAAAAACCATACAATGAGAATGTTGTTTACAAATAAATGCAAGCAATGAAAAGTTTAATTCAAAATAGATGGCTTACTGTAGTGTTTACAGCCGTTGGTGCTCTGGGAGGATTTCTGTACTGGAGATTTGTTGGCTGTAACTCGGGAACCTGCCCCATACAATCGGTCTGGTACTGGAGTACTTTGTGGGGAGCCGCAATAGGATATCTTTTGGGAGATTTTCTGAATGATTTTCTGAAAAAACGAAATAAAAAAGCAGAGGAAGAAAAATGAACCACCGCTTTCAGCAAATTATTAATTCATCGAAACCGGTCCTGGTCGATTTTTATGCTGACTGGTGCGGTCCATGCAAAGAAATACAGCCTGTTTTAAAGCAGGTTAAACAAGAGGTAAAAGGCGTGCGTGTTGTAAAGGTAAATGTGGATGAAAATCCGATTATTGCCAGCCGCTACAACGTTAACAGCCTTCCAACTTTAATGGTATTTAAAGATGGTGTGCCCATCTGGACGCACGAAGGAATGTTTTGTATTGAGAAGCTAAAATCAATATTGCAAACCGGAATGTAGGATTTCAGGAATTCTCGTTAACTACAGTTTTCATTTTTAATAAACCGGTTTTTGCAACCTCAAATGCATCCTTTTTCCAATATTCCGGATTGAACAACTCCAGCGAAAGTACTTTTTTGCCGCCCGATTTTTTCAGGTATTTTACGATCTGGTTGAACGGCGCAGCCCCGTCGCCCGGGTAAACACGGTCGGCATCTTTTTGTGCTTCCCGTGGAATGGAACCTGTAAAGTCGTTGAAATGAAACATTTCGATGGAGCTTCCCGACATGAGTTTTAAACTTTCATACGGGCTTCCTCCCCTGAACATGTGGTAAACATCGGGCAGGATGCAGGCTTTTGGATGACCTGTTGCGGAGGCCACAAACAGTGCCTGTGAAATGTGGTTAAGATTAGCCGACGCTCCCCAGATTTCGAGCTGGGGCAGTACACCGGTCTGGTCGCCAAGTTCCAAAACCTGGCGGTAGTGTTTGGCCACTTCAAAAAGGTCGAGCAGTGGCGGACTGGTTGCTCCGGCTGGTGGAGCGGCAATGCGTTTGCACCCGATTTGCGCCAGCATCTCCATTTCGCGCTTCATCTGTTCCATTCCGGCATTCCGTGTGGCGGCATCATCCACTGCCCACTGTGCAAAACCAATGGCATTTTCAATGGTCAGACCCAAATCTTCTGCATATTTTTTAAGGTCTTTCAAACTGCCGCCTTCCTCAACATATTTTTCCAGATCGCGCACCCAGATTTCAATGCCGTTGTAACCTGCCCGGGCAGTAATTTCAAATTCTTTCAGAAAACCAACTTTCTGGCCTGAAATGGTGCTGGTATTCAGGCAATAGGAAAAATTATTTTCCGCCCCGGTTGTATTGCCGGCAACTTTTTCACTGCGCAGGAATGTTGCGCCTGAAAGCAATGCCAATCCTTTTAAAGCTTCTCTCCTTGAAATCATATTTTCATTTTTTTCAAAAATAGCATTCAGAAATTAAAGTTTGGGCAGAATAGGGTTCAAATCTTATATGTTTTTCAAAGGAATGTTGTTTAAAATTAATGATTAGCAAGTTATGCGTCTTTATTTTGTTGCAGTCCCGATGGGCGTTTTCAACTCTCATGCCTTTTATATTCAGCATGTGTGGTGCATTTTTGTCGCATTAAAGGGAACCGGTTTAAAATGCCTTGATAAAAAGCTGAAAATTCTGTGGGGTTTGTTTCAGAAAATTAACTTTGTTGTTTTGAAGTAAATTCAATTATGAATACAATTTCGCTGGCCGGGGCTTTCGTAATCACTTTTTCGTTGCTTTCCTACGGCATTGGAAGTATTTCGCTGCAACGGTTTAAGGTTGTTTCTTCTCATGTGGTGGCATTTTTAACCGTTGGAATTGTACTCGATGTTGTTGCTGCCACACTGATGATAATTGGCTCGGTAAACACACCTTTTTCCTTGCACGGATTCATCGGCTTGTCGGCTATTGCAGTAATGTTTGCCGATGTAGTTTTACTGTGGAGGGTTTTTAACAAATACGGAAGCGATGCAACCGTTCCGAAACCTCTGCTGTTATATTCCAAACTGGCCTATTTGTGGTGGATAATAGCATACCTTACCGGCAGTGTATTAATATTATGGAGGTAATTTTATGGAGAATGACTGGAAAAAAAGACTGGGTACGGTGTATTCTACCAATCCCGATTTTGATTATGAAAAGGAAAGTGAACCGGAGACAGAAACCTTGCCGCCGCAGCAGCAAAACCTGAAGGTGAGTATCGACCGGAAAAAGCGAAAAGGCAAAAGTGTGACACTGGTCACGGGATTTGTTGGTGCTGAAAATGATTTAAAAGATCTGGGTAAAATACTGAAAACCAAATGTGGCGTTGGCGGAACTGTAAAAGACGGTGAAATTCTCATTCAGGGTGAATTCCGCGAGCGGGTGATGGAACTGCTGAAAGCGGAAGGGTACAAAGTGAAGAAGTCGGGAGGGTAAGAGGAAGGAGATTTGTGGGGATTTCTCGTCGCTTCGCTTTCCTCGGAATGACAGCAAAAAGCAACGGTTGTCATTTCGA
>JBMCIT010000046.1:0-8522 GCA_048616715.1 Tangfeifania sp.
TACGGAGTTTTCGATTTTGTTCAGAAAATTCAGAAGTTTTCGTCACACTACCCAAATGAGAAGATTCGCATTAAAGTAAATCCGGATGCAACACAAAACCTGGTTCCTATCGATAATGTAGTTGCCTGGTTGATGAAGTTGCTCACCAGAAAAGATTTTCCGGTTATTTTAAATTTTGCCGGACGAAAATCTGTTACGAACAATGAAATCGCACACATCGTAAATAAAGTTTTGCCGGTTGAGGTTATCCAGCAAAAAGATTTGGAGAAGAAAGATTTAAACAGGCTGGAAAGAATTGTAGCCTCGGGCATGTCTTTTACGGGTGTTTATACTGATACCAACCTGGAATTCGATACCAAAAATCTTGAAAAAACCGTATCGCCAAATGGGTACGAAGTAACCCCCGAAAGTTTGCATAAAATGATAAGCTATTTTGTGGATCAGCAGGCTGAGCATAACCGGAAGGCCCAAAAGTCTCTTTAAAAATAAATCCGCCAGGTGGCAGTTGTATAAATTCCTTTTGTTTTTGAGAATCGAAATTTCGCCCGAAAGAACTCAGAATGTTTTATCTTTGCCCTTCTCAAAAAAAACAAAAAATATGTCACTTATAATTGAAGAAAAAGATCTGGAAAAGTTTATCATGGTGGGCGACCGGGTGCTGATTAAACCCAAAATACCATCGGGCAAAACAAAAACCGGGCTTTACCTGCCGCCAACGGTTCAGGAGAGTGAAGAAATTTTGAGCGGATATATTGCAAAAGTTGGACCGGGGTATCCTATTCCTGCTATTTCGGAAGAAGACGAGGCCTGGAAACAAAAACAGGACAATGTAAAATATGTACCGCTGCAGGCCCAAATGGGCGATTTGGCTGTTTATCTCAACAAAAGCGGGTACGAAATTGAGTTCAACAAAGAAAAATATATTATTCTTCCGCACTCGGCTATCCTGATGATAATCCGCGATGAAAACCTGATGGTATAGAACATTCGTTTCATCATAAAAAAACAGGCTGTCGGTTTTTAAACTGACAGCCTGTTTTTTTATGTATAATACCTTCAGCTACACTCTTCGCAGGCTTTGTAAATTCCCTCAAACATATCTTTTACATCTTTGGCAGCAACGGCTGAATAAGCCAGCCTTAAAATGTTGTTCAGGCTGATGGTGCCGATGCTGTATTTTTTGATGAGCACCTGGCGTACTTCTTCGCCGGTAAGTCCTTCGGCAAGCTGAATGCACATAAAATAGCCCGAGTTGAAGGGAAGGGCCGTAAAGTATTTTTTATACTTTTCGTTTTTCAGTGCCTCTTTAACCGCGTTGTAACGGTCCTGCATAATTTGAAATTTGGCCTGTTTTTGCAGTGCATATTCGTCGTTGTTATATACATTATATAATAGCGACTGCGAAATATTGGCTGCATTGGAAATGTTTCCGCGGATGGCGCCGGCAGTTTTCGATTCCAGGGCGTTGTACAAACCGGCATCGCCGTTTTTAATTCCATAAGTTATAAAACCGGTGCGGAAACCCCACACGTAATCTTCTTTTGTGGCGCCGTCCACTTTTACTGCCAGCACATTTTCATGAAGGTTGCTCAGTGGTGCAAAAATACTTTCACGTGCAATGCCTTCTTCGTATACCAGTCCGAAATAAGCGTCATCGGTAATGGCAACTATTTTATTTCCTTTTTCTGCTGAAGTTTTAATGATGGATATCATCGCATCTGTTTCAGTTTGTGTTGGAGTATAACCGGTTGGATTGTTCGGAAAGTTCAGGATTAATATTTTCTTTCCGGTTTCACCTTCATTCAGCTTTTGTTCAAAGGCTTCCAGGTCGAAACCTCCTTCTTTAAACAGGTTGAATTTGGTAAGCTGTGCGCCGTAGGCATTGGCGAGTGTGAGGTTGTAATTTCCCCAGAAAAGGCTGGGAACAATTACCTCGTCGCCCGGGTTGACAAACAGGTAGCCGGCCATGCTGATTCCGTGGGTGAGCGCGTTGGTAACCACTGGCAGGCTCAATTCTGTATTTTGAAGCGACGGATTTTTTTCATAAATCATGCTTTTCCACTTGGAGCGCAAATCGGGCCGGCCAAAACTGGGAGCGTACGGAAAAACCAGCGAAGGATCGAGATCGATTTTTTCCGCCAGTGATTCGAGCCGCATGGGCGTGCCGTCATCTTCGATGGCTGCGCCGATAGTTGCATTAATGCGAGTTCCTTTGGCCTCGGCCGTTTGTCCGAGTATTCCTTTCTTCGGGAAAAAAATATTTTTTCCTTTTTCGGAAAGCAATTCAAAAACGACCTCACTTTTCTGTTGGATAATGTTGTTGAGTTCCTCAGCCTGTGGATTCATATTCAATTGGATTTAAAAACTGTTTTGTAATTTGTTTCTGTCTGCAATATAAAAAATAGGTGGATAGGTTGACTTTATTGTTGGTAAATTGATGCTTTTCTTGATAAAATTCTAATATTTAGTTGATTTTACGGAATATTTGATAGTTATTTTCTGATGTTGTTTACTATTTAATCATTTAATTCCGGGTTTAAAGTGCCCTTAGTTCACCTACAATAATAAAAAAACCAAGCAGTGCCACTATCCCTGAAAGTATTATAAACAGGCGTTTGGGTTTGCGTTCTTTTAAGTCGAACCAGATTCCCGGAATTGCCAGGATTCCTGAAACAATAAAGCTCCAGTAGGCGGGTAAAAGCCTTGCCTGGAAAGGCATTTCGCTGATAATGTTTTCATCCAGTTCCTCGCTCATAATTTCTTCGGGGGTTAAAAATTCACTGGCCGAAAAATAGCCGCTGTAAATGGCATAACCGGAAAACATTCCGAGCAAAATAAAAAATGACGTTCCGATTAACCGGAAGACTTTTTTTTGTTCCACCCAGCCGTAAGCAATGCCGATAATTGCTCCGAAAACCAGCCACTGGGGCAGGGTGTATAAAATGGTATCCTGACTCATTCAATGTAAATTTTAAGCAAAGTTCATAAATTTTCCTTAATCTGAAAATGGGCGCAGCCACGATTGGTTATTTATTTTTTAATTTTGATGTTTATTTTAAAATTTAAAACCTGTGAGAGCATTAAATATTCATCCAGAAGCCAAAGCACTTATTTTTGATTTGGACGGAACAATTGCCGATACAATGCCCGTGCATTTTTTGGCCTATCAACATATTTTAAAAGAATTTGGAATCGATTTTACTCCCGAATTTTTTGCTACACTTGCCGGCGTGCCGGCTATTGAAACCATACAAAAACTAAACGAGCAGTTTGGTACCAGCATGGACGCGGAGGAAGTCGGGATACTGAAAGAGCAGGAGTATGAAAAAATGATGCACAAAATGAAACCTGTGGAGCCTGTGGTTCAACTGGTAAAAAAATACCACGATAAAATGCCCATGTCGGTCGGAACCGGCGGTTATCGCAGGCTGGCCTGGAAAACACTCGAAATTTTGGAGCTGGCAGATTATTTTGATATACTGGTATCGAGCGAGGATGTGAAAAATACTAAACCGCATCCTGAGACTTTTTTGAAATGTGCCGAAAAAATGAAGGTAGATCCGAAATATTGCCAGGTTTTTGAAGATGGCGAACTGGGTATGCAGGCTGCCGTTTCTGCCGGCATGATGTCGACTTTGGTGACCGATTATTATGATGTCTCGATTGGAATGGAACTGTAAAAAACTGCGCTTAAAGTGATTATGCAAAACAAAAATAACCCGGTGATAATGATAAACTTCAAAGGAATTTCCCGTATTCTGCTGCTTGCCGGCATGATTTTTTTATTGGAATCATGCGCTCCCTATAAAAATGCAACCAGGCGAAATATGACCGTAGCATTTTATAATGTTGAAAATTTGTTCGACCTGGAAGATGCTCCGGGAAAAGCGGATGAAGAATTTACCCCTGAAAGTGATAAAAACTGGAACCGCGAGCGGTACGAGCAAAAGCTGGAAGACATTGCACGGGTGATAAGTGCTTTAAATGAAGGCGATTTGCCTGAAATAGTCGGTTTAAGTGAAGTGGAAAATGAACAGGTTTTGAACGATTTAACCCGCACAGGTTTGCTGGCCGGCGGAAAATACAAAGTTATTCATCATGAAAGCCCTGATTTCAGGGGCATCGATTGTGCCCTGATTTACCGGCCGGCAGAATTTAAGGTACTGGACCATTTTGCAATTCCTGTGAAATTTGAAGATGACCCGGATTATAAAACCCGCGATATTTTATACGTGAAAGGCCGTACTCGCAACTGGGAGCAATTTCACATTTTTGTCAATCACTGGCCCTCGCGTATTGGTGGCGTTGAGCAAACTGAACCGAAGCGAAAAAAGGCTGCTGCAATTTTGAAAAGCAAAATTGATTCGGTGATGCAGAAAAAACCACGTGCCCACATTCTTGTAATGGGCGACATGAACGACGAGCCCACCAACGAAAGTTTACGGGAAGTTTTAAATGCACAACCACCGTCAAATGAGGATGCTGAACTGTTGAACCTGATGTTTCCGGCCGATAAAGAGGGGAAGGGATCGTATAATTTCCGGGGCAACTGGAACATGCTCGACAATATAATTGTTTCAGCCAATTTGCTGGATGATAAAGGTTTTCAGGTGCTTAGCAACCGCGGGTATGTTTTCCGTCAGGAGTGGATGGAATTTAAAAACAACGAAGGAGTAATATATCCGAACCGAACTTACGGAGGACCGAATTATTATGGTGGTGTGAGCGACCATTTCCCGGTGTACATTCGTTTAAAACGATAATTTTTTGGGTTTCAGAAAACGAAACGGGGGACTATTCTTGCTGAAATAGTCCCCCGTTTATAGTGCAGAAAATTAAATTTTACCATCCCATATCAATACATACATCCTCGCTGAAGGTATGTTCGATATTTATACGGATTCTTCCATCTTCTATTTCTTCGGAATAAATATTATCGGAGCCGGTGGTGTGGGCATACGAACCGTCGGCATTGAATTCTGTAAACAGCGTTGAATATTCCCACTCGTTTTCCCAAAGCAACCGGAGTTGGTATTCCTGGTTGGGAAGTCCGAGCAAATCAACTACGCCGCCAGCCATGTCAACACCCTGCCATGGATTGCTGCTGCCTGCAATTTTAAATTCGCCGCTGTATGTAGGTGCAACTGCTACGGAAGGATTATCGGGGCAGAATGCTTTCAGCACAACCTGGTATTCTTCATATCCGTCTTGTGCATCAACGTCCACGGTATAATCACCGGTGCAAAAATCGTCGATTGCAAGGGTGGGAATCGGTTTAAAGGCCGGGTTGTTATCCCTGAAAACAAGTTTAACTGCTTTTTGAGGTGTATTTTCCACCTGGAAAGTTTCCGGGAAATTCCCTTTAAAATTGATGGTTGTAAGCAAATTGTCATCCATGTCGTACACATCGGCGTCGATTGAAAAGCTGGATTTTACATCGGCATCGAATCTGATGCTGGCTCCCTGGGGACAAAGTTGTTCCAGAGACGCTTCTGCAAGGGTGTAGCTAAAGTCCAATGTATTGTAAACCGTATCGGTTCCCGAAACATTCCATGCATCATTAAATGTGGCAAACCCAAAAATATCGGGAGTTGGGGCGCCGGAGTACGATGCGGTGGAAGAAATAACGCCTCCGTTTAAATTCCCTACTTTTTGTCCATCTACCAGGATTTCGTTTAAACTGCCGGTTTCAAGTTTTTGAAATAAAACACTTTCGGTCACGCCATCGATGTAAACAACATCAATTTCGGGGTCATAATCGGAAAAAGTATTTACTGAAATGCTCATGAAATTTTCCTTGTCATTTTCGTAGGCTGTCCAGGCTTCTTCTGAAGAGTTGAACAGAAGATCGCCGTTGGTGTCTTTAAATTTTAGAAGATCATTCCAGGTAATGCTGTAGCTTATTTCATATTCCTTGTCAACTTCGGCTGATTTTAGTTGGCTGGCAATTACTGATGAAAATACAATAGTTGTATCACCATTTTCCGTATCAACATCTCCGTCTAAATCCGAATCATCTTCATCTGCTTTTTTTGAAAGCCGCAGTTCAATTGTTTTTTTACCTTCGTTATTTAGCTGAAAACCTTTGGTCAGGGTATTGTACCCCTCGGCTTCCACATTTACTGCATATTTAAACGGATTATCTTCTGAGATTTCGACATTCGGATCAACTGTCAGTTCCAGTTGTCCCTGCGTGGTTACAAACTCTGTTTTTTTCTCACCGGAAAAGGTTACAATGTCGTTGCCGTTTTCGCCTGAAAAACGCAGGGTGGCAGGTGCGGTAATTACAGAGCCGTCCGAGGCATCAATCAATTTGTAGGTCAGCCTTGTGTTGAAAAAGTTGAAGTCGATAATCAGCAAATTAATATCGTCGCCGGTTTCTTTGTCTTTCAGCGGGTTGTCGAGATAATCGCTGCATCCGGTCAGCACTGCCATAATCAACAATAGGAAGGCAGTTTTTATGGGAAAAGTTTTTTTGTTCTTCATCGTTTAAAATTTTGGTGCTACAATTTAAAAAAGCTTCACAGCAATATCAAATTTTGCAATGGGATAATATTTATAAACAGAAAAATGTTTTTCCAGGTATGCTTCTTTTCCGTGTACTTCGTCGGATGTAGGTTTTAGCAAGCCGGTTGTTTCAATCGTAACTTCGGGGCTACCGAGGTAGTATAAACCAGTTTCAAAGTTGTAACTCACCCGTTTCCTCTTTCCTAAAAATTTCCGGAATCCAACTGCCATGTAGGGTGAAGTTTTTAATTCAGGTTCGAAATAAATACTAAAATCCCCTACATCAGAGGCTGGAATTGTAATGTCGCCGTATTGAAGGTCGCTGGTTGCATAGCCCGATAAATATGGCTGAAACTTATTGACAATTGCTCCGCCCGAGATGTAAAGATTTTTTGTATAGAACCAGTCGGCCAGCAAAAACAATCCGCCGGAAGTATAATCCAGATTGGCGGCATAATCCATATCTTTTTCACTGAATGCGAATGCATGGTTTAAAGCAAGGGTTTCGTAACCTGCTTTAAACGTAAAGTTTTTGTTTGCAATGTATTTAATATTTAATCCAAGTCCGTTGGTCGATGCCTGGCCCCCGGCGTAAAAGCCATAAGTTTTAACAACGGATTGTTCTGCAACCGCGTTTTCCTGGGCCACCGCAGGTACCAATCCGCCAACAAACAGGAGGAGCATCAAAATTGATAAAAATCGTTTTTTCATTCGCACAGATAAAAATGTTTTTAATACCGGTAAGCAAAGGTACAATTATCAACTGTGAAAATTGTGATATGGTGGATGCTTTTTGAATAAGTCTTTCATTTTCAGCAAAACTTAAGTTTGTGTTCAGAAAAAAGTACGAGGCTGGTTCAGCATTTTGGAAATTTGGTATAAAACTTGTCGACCATTATTTCTCAAAATGAAAAACAGATTAAAAATATTAGTTGCACTGATTGTTGTCGGGTTTGGTTGCTCCCAAAAGGAACAGAAGCCGGAGGATTTTAAAAAAATTGTCCTGAAAAAGGACGAAAACGTGGAAGTACTTTCGCGGTTTGTGTCAGACCTGGAGTACATTGAGTTACAATATCCCGCAGATTCGCTCATTGGCCCCATCGAAAATCTGAAACTTTTGGGAGACGATCTTATCATTAAGCAGCGCATTGCAGGAGATTTGAGTTACCTGAGATTTTCGGAGGAGGGAAGATTTTTAAATGAAATCGGGCCTGGCAGTGAGGCTGTGTCGCTGCAAAATCCCCGTGATATTTTAAAATACGATAATAAGTTTGCTGTTTGGGACGATGCCGGTGTTCACGCACTTTCAGAATCCGGAAATTACATCGGGAAAATTGTTGATACCCAACACACGGGGAACAGTTTTTTTTACTCGCGGGATAATTTTTACTTATTTCATGAATCAAATGGCCCGGGATATCTTTCAAAATATTCAATAAATGGCAAATTGTCGGAAGTCTACAAAGCGGGAAACAGACAGGCTGATGACCTGAATTATTCGAGGGTGCCTGAAATGGCGAAAGACAGTTTTCACCTGTTTTCACCTGTAAATGATACAGTTTTTGCCTTTTCTCAGGGACAACTTTCGCCAGGTTATTTAATTGAAGGCGAGTCGTATCCCACACTTTCAAATACTTTGAAGAAAATAAATGAACTTGATGAACTTGATAAATTAAAATACCTCCAGAATAACAAACACTGGGTAATTAAACGGTACCTCGAAAACCCGGATTTTATCTTCGTGGTTTACCGGCTGGCATCAGATCCTCATTACCTGATAATTCGGAAATCTGATTGGAAAACGACTTATTTCGGGCGTGCCATAAATGACATCGATGGCGGGATATGGGATTATCCGATGTATCTTTCTGATGACAATGAATTGTACATTCCTTTGGGCACTTACCAGATTGCAGGCCATAAAATGCAGAATAAAAAGCGGTTTGATTTTGAAAAAGTAATTGAGCGAAACCTTGAAAACCAAAGTCCGGTAATTATGAAATGCAAATTGAAGT
>JBMCIT010000047.1:0-8501 GCA_048616715.1 Tangfeifania sp.
TGATGAATGAAAACGGGCACAAAGCTAAATTGCTGCCTGCGCTGGATTTTATGCGTATCGACGAAGACAAAATGGCTGATTCGCAATTTATTGGCGACCATGTTTTTCCTGTTTTGGAAAAAGTGGGTGAAGCTGATTATTATATTACGCAGGGTTACATTTGCCGGAATGCCAACGGAGAAGTAGACAACCTGCAGCGAGGTGGAAGCGATTACACTGCTTCATTGATTGGCGCTGCAATCGATGCCGACGAAATTCAAATCTGGACCGACATCGACGGATTTCACAACAACGATCCGCGCTATGTTGAAAATACCAAAAAAATTGACCAGCTCTCATTTAACGAAGCAGCGGAGCTGGCTTATTTCGGTGCAAAAATCCTGCACCCGCAAACCGTATTTCCGGCACGGGTCCAGGATATTCCGGTAAGGCTGAAAAATACACTGAACCCAACTGACAGCGGTACGCTGATAACCTCGGAAACCACCGGGGCCGGAATAAAAGCAGTGGCCGCGAAAGACGGAATTACCGCCATTAAAATCCGCTCCGACCGGATGCTGATGGCTTACGGTTTCCTGAAAAATGTGTTCCGAATTTTTGAGAAATACAAAACGCCCATCGATATGATTTCAACATCGGAAGTAGCTGTATCTCTTACAATTGATAACACCTACCACATTAAAAAAATTCGTGGTGAACTAAATAAATTCGGGTCGGTGGAAGTGGACCACGATATGACTATTATTTGTATTGTTGGCGATATTATTGCCGAAGAAAGAGGTTTTGCATCGAAAGTATTCGATGCGCTTAACGGGATTCCCATCCGGATGATTTCCTACGGTGGAAGCCGTTACAATATTTCAGTGTTGGTGCCGAGTTCTCACAAAGAGAAAACACTGAGGGTGTTGAATGAAAATTTGCTGAAAAACGGGGATTAGCATAAATGCAATGAATGATCATTGAAAAAAAGCCGGCAGTTCTGAAAACTGCCGGCTTTTGTATTCTGGTCGAAATAAAAAAAATTACATCCCGCTAAAATCTACTCCTTCAAACAGAATGGAAGGAACCAGCCAGGCTGAGTTTCTGTTTATGTCATTTCCTGTTTCAACAACATTCGACCAAAGTTCTTTCATGTTTCCGGTGATGTTCATTTCGGAAACCGGCTGAACCAGTTCACCGTTTTCAACCAGGAAACCCTCGATTCCGTAAGAAAAGTCGCCGGTTGTGCCGTTGCAGTTTCCACCGTTGAAACCCGTAACAAGAATGCCTTTATCGACTGATGCCACCAGGCCGTCCAAATCTTTATTCCCGGTTTCAAAAACCAGGTTGGTGGAACTTCCGCTGGTAGGATCCATTTCCAGTTTTTTTGCGTAATAGGTGTCGATGTAATAATTTTCAAGAACGCCTTTATCAAAAACCATTCGCTTTTTGGTGGCCAGCCCCTCGTTATCGAAAAGCCGGGAACTGCGGCCACCCAAAATGAACGGATCGTCGGTAATTGTTAGTTTTTCCGAAAATACCTTTTCGCCTTTTTTATCTACCAGAAATGAATTGCGTTGCTGAATGGCAGAGCCGCTGAGCGCCGAAATCAGCGGGCTGAAAATGCGGCCGACCTGCCGGTTTTCCACAATCATTTTCATTTTGCCCGATGCAATTTTATCCTGGCCAATTTTCTGAAGCGCCTTTTCAAGTGCTTTTTTTCCCACATTTTTCTTTTCGAGTTTGTCGTAGAAAATAGCGCTTTCGCTCCAGTAAGATTCAGGGCGTGCATCGCCACCTTTTACCGAAACCTGAGCGTTCAATCCGTAATACGAGTTGGCGATGTCGCCTTCGAAACCGTTGCTGGTTACCATCAAACGCTCGTTAAGGCCATCGTAATAACTGGCCGAAACCGAAATGATCCGGTCGTCTTTTCCAAATACCTCTTTTTCGGCCTGGAAAGCAAGATCTATTTTTTGCTGCGGATCATGATTGTCAAATCCCGAATCGAGTGTTTTTAAATCTTTTTGTTCGCCTTTAAAATACAATGAAGGATCGGGCAGGGTCCTGAATTCGTCTTCCGAAAGATACCGTGTGCCGGCAATCGCCTCTTCGATGAAACGTGCCAAATCCCCTTTTTTCAACCGGTTGGTAGAGTGTACCGAATATTTATTATCGACATATAACCGAACAGAGAGGTTGCTTTGAATGGCCTGCTCCAGCTTGTCGATTTGCTGGTTGCGGACATCCACACTGCTGCTCCGGTTGTTCGAAATAGTTACACTTGCCTGTTGCGCGCCGTTTTTAAGGGCATGGTTCATAGCCCACTTTGCTAAATTATATTTTTCCTGTTTCGTCATTTTTCAATTCTTTTAGGTTGAACATTAAACTGAACCGCCAACGGTTAATTTTTTCACCAGCACTGTTGGCAGCCCGCAGGTTACCGGAACCGACTGGCCGTCTTTTCCGCAGGTCCAGGTTCCGTTATCAATTAAATAATCATCTGCCACCATGGTAATATCGGCCAGTGCTTCCGGCCCGTTACCAATTATATTGATGTCTTTTATCGGCTGGGTGAGTTTTCCTTTCTCGATGAGATAGCCTGATTTCACAAAAAAAGTAAAATCGCCTGCACCAATTTTTACTTCGCCGTTGCTGAAATTATCCACGTAAACGCCGTAATCCACATTCGAAATAATATCATCTTTCGTGTGTGGCCCGGTTTCCATGTAAGTGGCACGCATTCTGGGCAGCGGAATATTGCGGAACGATTCGCGGCGCCCGTTCCCGGTAGGGTTCACTCCGTAATAATTGGAGCTGATCCGGTCGTGGATGTAACTGTTTAGTACACCGTCTTTTACAAGGTATGTTTTTTCAACATCGTTTCCTTCGTCGTCCACATTAATGGAACCACGGTTGTTGGCAAGTGTACCGTCATCGATGATATTCACAAAACTTTCAGCTACTTTTTTACCCATTTTATCGCTGAAGATGGAAGTTCCTTTTCGGTTAAAATCAGCCTCAAAAGTGTGGCCGATTGCTTCGTGAAGCAAAATTCCCGAGCCGCCGGCCCCCATAACCACAGGCATTTCGCCGGCTTTGGGTTTGGTGGCCTCAAACAAAATGTTGGTGCGGTCAACTGCTTCTTTGGCAAGTTTGTCCACCAAATCGTCGGTGAGCCATTCAAAGCCTTTTCTGAAAGAGCGGGCTGCATACGAATTTTCAACCTGCTCTCCTTTTTGCATAATGCAAACCGCACCGAAGTTGATCATCGGGCGGTAATCATAAGTGAGCCTGCCTTCGGAATTGTAAAAAAGCACATACGAAGTTTCGTCGCTCATAAAAGCATTCACTTTTATCACTTTATCGTCGAGCGAAAAAATCCGGTCATTAATTTTTTGTACGTACGGAACTTTATCTTCTACAGAAACATCGTCCCATTTTTTCGATATATTGTAAAAACGCGGAGGTATTTTTTCATTAATGTCCACATTTTTATATTCATTTGTGCTGTCGGCAATATTGGCTGCCAGTTTGGCTGCGTTCAACATGGCCTCCGGTGTAATGGTTTCCGAGTAGGCAAAACCTGTCTGGTCGCCTTTTAAAACCCTGATTCCAACTCCAAAATCGATATTGGAATAAGCCCTGTTAACCTTTCCGTCTTCCAGGCCAAGGTTGTTGGATTTTTTATGTTCGAAAAACAGGTCGGCATAATCTCCTCCTTTACTCATTGCTGCAGCAATTACTTTCTGCAGCATCTCCGCCGATACTTCAAATTGATCTAAATAACTTTTCACGTCTGTTGAAATTTGTACGTTTTGAAACGACTGCAAAAACGGAGGCAAAACCATTCCTCCGGCAACAGCCGCTCCACTGGTTTTAATAAAATTACGTCTGTTTGTTTTCATGCTGTTTCCATATAGTTTTTAAAATTTCGAAAATACAATATTTCAATGAATGCCAGGCCGAAGAAATAATCAAAATGAATTAGTTAAGGAATTGTGTCAAATCATTACAAAAAAATTGATTTTTTTTAATTGAGGTCGGGGTGATAATTTTCGGGGGTGTTAATTGAAAAAAAGATTGAAGTTTGCCAGGTATCATAATTTTTAATAGGGTATTTGTTAAAAAAATATCAATAAAAAATAAAATTACCCGTTTTTTTTCATGGATGGAGTGTATAAAAGCATATTTTTGAATCGAAAGTAAAATTCTAAAAATATCGTTATGGCACAATTCAGATTAAAAGCACTTGAAGAGGTTTTGAACCGAAAACCGGAAAAATTTGTCAGGGAAGAAAACCTGGTGTCGGATTATTACGGCAAGTTGGTTTTCGATAAGGCAAAAATGAAAAAATATTTGTCGAAAGTTGCCTTCAATGCAGTAATGGAAGCAATTGACAAAGGAACAACCATCGATCGGAAAATAGCCGATCAGGTGGCCCAGGGAATGAAATCGTGGGCCCTGGAAAACGGAGCTACCCATTACACACACTGGTTTCAGCCGCTAACCGATACAACTGCAGAAAAGCATGATGCTTTTATTGTGCACGGTGACAACGGAAGTGTGATTGAAGCGTTCTCAGGAACGCTGCTGGCTCAGCAGGAACCCGATGCATCTTCATTCCCAAGCGGCGGAATCCGTCAGACTTTCGAAGCCCGGGGTTACACAGCATGGGATCCTTCGTCACCGGCATTTATCAGTGAAACTACGCTGACTATTCCCACCATTTTTATTTCATACACCGGTGAAGCACTCGATTACAAAACCCCGCTTTTACGTGCACTCTACCAGGTAGATAAAGCTGCTACTGCTGTCTGCCAGTATTTCGACAAGAATGTGACTTCGGTAAAAGCAAACCTTGGATGGGAGCAGGAATATTTTCTGATTGACGAAGCTTTGTACATGGCCCGCCCCGATCTTGTGCTTACAGGCCGCACACTCACCGGTCACGCCTCGTCGAAAGACCAACAGTTGGACGACCATTATTTTTCGTCCATCCCCACCCGTGTAAACCGTTTTATGCAGGATGTGGAAAATGAAGCTTACAAACTGGGAATTCCGGTAAAAACGCGCCATAACGAGGTGGCTCCAAACCAATTTGAACTGGCGCCGATTTTTGAAGAAGCCAATTTGGCCAACGACCACAACCAACTTATTATGGATGTGATGCTGAAAATTGCCCGTCGCCATAAATTCCGAATTCTTTATCATGAAAAACCATTTTCAGGAATTAACGGTTCAGGAAAACACAACAACTGGTCGTTGTCTACCAATACGGGGGTCAACCTCTATTCTCCCGGCAAAAATCCGAAATCGAACCTGTTGTTTCTGACATTTGTAATCAATACATTAAAAGCGGTTTACGACAGTCAGGACCTGCTGCGTGCGAGCATCCTCACAGCTTCGAACCAGCACCGTTTGGGGGCCAATGAAGCGCCACCGTCAATTTTGTCGGTATTTTTGGGAACTGAAGTTTCCGGAATGCTCGATTTAATGGAAGAATCGGTAGTGGACCGGAAAATGACACCGGAAGAAAAAACAGCCCTTAAGCTGAACATCGGAAGAATTCCTGAAATTATACTCGACAACACCGACCGTAACCGGACTTCGCCGTTCGCATTTACCGGAAACCGGTTTGAATTCCGTGCGGTAGGATCTTCGGCAAACAATGCTTCAGCGCTTATCGTGCTGAATGCGGTAGTTGCCAATCAGTTAAATAAATTTAAAGCCGAAGTTGACGCACTCATCGAAAAAGATGTGAAAAAGGATGAAGCTATTTTCCAGGTTTTGAAAGACCTGATTATTGCCTCAAAGCCAATACGTTTCAATGGCGATGGTTACAGCGAAGAGTGGGTGCATGAAGCCGGCAAACGTGGTTTGACAAACGTAAAAAGCGTTCCCGAATCGCTCTCCGCTTACCTTCGTCCGGAAAGTAAAAGGTTATTCGAAAGCCTGGGTGTATTTAACGAACCTGAATTGCATGGCCGTGTGGAAGTGGAGTATGAGAAATTCATCATGAAAATTCAGATTGAAGCACGCGTTCTTGGCGATATTGCTATCAATCATATTGTACCTACCGCGGTGAAGTACCAAACTATGCTGCTCGAAAATGTCATCCGTCAGAAAGAATTATTTAATGAAGAGGAATTTGAGCAACTGGCCGGTGCCCGCAAAGAACTGATTAAAGAAGTGGGAGGACATATTACTGCCATTAAAGCCAAGCGCAAAGAGATGATTGAAGCGCGGAAAAAAGCCAACGCAATTGTGGATGTTATGGAAAAGGCCGAAGCCTACGATAAAAATGTCAGGCCTTACCTGGATGATATCCGCTACCACATCGATAAGCTGGAACTGATTGTTGACGACGAATTGTGGCCGCTTCCAAAATATCGCGAACTGCTGTTCGTAAGGTGATTTTTAAGTGTAACTTCAAATTTGAGAGAGAGGCTTTTTACGGGGCCTCTTTTTTTATGGCAACGAACTGCCCCCGATTATACTTATTCTTTCAAACAACCGTTATTTTTGTAGCTGTTTAAAAAAATAATTTACTTTTACTTCTTCGAAAGTGGAGATGGGTATGGATAAAAGATTCAGGTTCTTATTGTTATCAATTATATTAATTGTTTTAGCATCGTGCAGCGCCTCAAAACTCGGCCGCGAGGCAATGCTCTCGCACGATATCGGTGAATATTACCAGGCCATTGAAAAATACAGAAAGGCCAGCCGGAAGGAAAAGGATCGCGACAAGCGCAGGGAATACGCTTATGCCATTGCCAATTGTTACAATTACATTGGCAATTATGAAATGGCAGCGCTTTATTACCGCAATGCCTTGCTCCGTGGTTATGAAGACCCGGTGGTGATATTTAAATATGCCGAAATGTTGCGCGCCTCACAGGATTATGAAGAGGCGGTGGAGAATTACCGGATATTTCTCGATTCTATTCCCGGAGATGAACGGGCCCTGGCAGGTTTGGAAGCCATTCGCAAAACTCAGGAGTGGATGGAAAATCCAACACGCCACATCATAAACCCGATAAAAGAAATTAATTCACCGGAAAGTGATTATTCCCCGGTTTTTGTGGCCGGCCGCGACAATGAAGTCTATTTTACTTCAACCCGGAAAGCAGCCACCGGAAAAAGGAAGAGCATGATTACCGGGCAGCATTACGCCGATTTATTCCGGTCAACTTTCAACATACAGCGCCAGAAATGGGAGAAACCCCAGTTGCTGGATGAAATGCTGATTATCAACACCGGCGACGAGGAAGGGGCTTCTACGTTATCGGCAACCGGCGACAAAATGATTTTTACCCGCTGCCGGTACGACAAGCAGCAGGCGTTGGGTGCAGAATTGTATTCAGCTTCGCAATCACGCGGCTCATGGTCCGATCCCATTAAACTCCAGGTAGTGGCCGACAGCATTATTGCCGGGCATCCTGCGTTGAGCCCCGACGAGTCGGTACTCTATTTTGTATCGGATATGCCCGGCGGGCAGGGCGGAAAAGATATCTGGATGGCTGAACAGGATGGAGGTACTTATTCAAATCCTGTTAACCTGGGTGAAACAATTAATACGCCCGGCGACGAAATGTTTCCTTATGTACGCGACAACGGCGAACTTTACTTTTCCTCCAACTACCACATTGGAATGGGAGGGCACGATATTTTTGTGGCAAAAAAAGATGAAGAAGGAAACTGGACCATTAAAAATATGGGATATCCTGTAAATTCTCCTTCCGACGATTTTGGAATTGCCTTTGTGCAGGGCGAAAACAAAGGAATGTTTACTTCCAACCGGAAGGGTTCACGAGGCGATGATTTGTATGAATTTGTTGTGCCTCCAAAAATTTACCGGGTCGAAGGTACTGTTTTCGATAAAGGAAATGGAACAAAACTCGATGGCGCCACCGTCCGCATAATCGGAACCGATGGAACCAACCTTCGGATGCGTGCCCGAGACGGAGAGTTTCAGATGAAACTGCAACCCGAAACCGAATATGTTTTTGCCGCGTTTAAAGAAGGTTATTTGCGCGATAAAGCTACTGCCAATACCATTGGCCTCGACGACAGCAAAAATTTCAGCTTCGATCTGTACCTTACATCTACCGAAGATCCCATCCGGCTCGATAATATTAACTACGAATTCGGAAGCTGGGAGTTGCTGCCTGAATCAAAGGTTGCCCTCGACTCGCTGGTTCGGGTGCTGACACTGAACCCGACAATTACTATCGAGATTATGTCTCACACCGATTATGTTGGCAGCGACCAGTTTAACTTCGATTTGTCGCAGAAACGTGCGCAAAGTGTGGTCGATTATCTGATTGAAAAGGGAATCAATCCGCAGCGCCTTGTGGCAAAAGGTTATGGCGAAACCTGGCCAAAAACAATTACCCGGCAAATGGCAAAAGAATATGATTTCCTGAAAAGAGGCGATGAATTAACCGAAGAGTTTATTCTGGAACTTACCGAAGAGCAGCAGGAAATTGCACGGGCAATCAACCGTCGTACCGAATTCC
>JBMCIT010000048.1:0-8486 GCA_048616715.1 Tangfeifania sp.
ACCGGTGATTCAATGATGCTTTCCCAGATAGAAACGGCATATTCAAAAGCAGTTTCTGCATCCGGGGGGAAAAGACTGTATTGCACGATAAATTCCGATTTTTTTTCGGCCGATTTCAGCATATTTAAAAATTCGGGAGGTGGTGGAGCAAATGATTTTTCAACCTTTTCCGATGCATAGCAAACCGGACAAACGGGCTCCATTCCTTGTTTCTGCCATTTTTTCTGACCCGAAACCACAACCGCCCCCATCAATACAATCAACATCAAAAACAATCCTTTCATGGCTTATAAAATCTGTAAAAATAAATAAAAAAAAAGCAGGATAAATGTTTGAAATAAAAACGGGATAGGCAAATAATAATTTTGTTATTTCAGGGGCCGAAATAAAAATGTGTGCCGTAAAGTTCCGTGCAGGGTAATTTCAGGTAAAAGTTTTCGAAACAGCAGTGAATTTACTGTTGCTAAAAAAAAAATTATTTGTAAGGGAGAGGTTTGACAGGTTATTTTGTTTTACCTTGTATAGCTTTTTTGTCTTTTTTTGGATGACAAAAGATTGTACATCACAACTACAGAAGATATTAAACCCGTAATGGCTGCAATTAATATTACAATAAGTAAAGTTTCCATTGTTAAGATTTTTTAGATGAATATTATTTTTTTTCTTCCCTCAGCAGAAAAATTAATTTTTTACAATTTTATTGGTGGACACACTTCCTGTTTCATCGCTGATACTTACCAGGTAGATGCCTGAAGTGGCGCCGGATAAATCGATCCGGGTTTTTGGCGAAAAGAAAGTATCGATGTTTGTTTCGTGAAAAATGGTTTTTCCGTATAAGTCAGTAACCCTGATTTCTACATTTTGGCTTTCCGTATTTTCGGTGCAATCCACATAAAAACTGTTTTCAAACGGATTGGGATAAACTCCGACGTTTGTATCAGCCATCAGATCATCGTTGCCTGTGGCATACATTTTTTGAATTTCAAGATTGTCGATGGCCCAGCCCCAGCCGTTTACCGAATAGTCGGATGCAAGCCGGAAACGGAAAATCAGTGTGTCGCCCGCTTCAAAACCCGAATTGCCGGTCAGGTTTATGGTTCGTTTAACAAACATGTTTTCCCGGGCAGCTGCTTCCGAAGTGGTGCTTTTAAGGTTGTTGTTAAATGCCGAAATCCAGTCCATTTCGTTGCCCGAATTATAACCTTCGGTTAATGGGAGCCAGGTTTCGCCGTTGTTTTTGCTGGCTTCCACAATTACATAATCCCATAATTGCATATCCTGGTTATTTTGTCCTGCCTCACCCGGTTCAACCAGCACTACTTCATCAAAAGTCATTTGGCCGCCCGGTTGTACAACTACCGGATGATTGAGCAGGGCAATCAGGTTATTTTTTTCAGTTTCGATGGCCGAAACCGGGTACGGGTTGCTGGAGTGCAAAATTCCGTTTGAAAAACCGGGTTGCCACGAAATGTCGAAATCGGCTAAAGTAAAATCAGTTGCATTGCTTTCAAAATCGTTGGAATAACCCAGGACTGCTTCTTCCGGGGTAAACACGTTTACCTTGTAGTAACCTGTTGAAGGCTGGGTTTTTTTGTTTTTCCGCGAAGAATTGTCTTCGGCAATTACCCGGTATTCGAAATTACTTGCCTGAATGTTTTCAGGAATGTTCAGAACACCTTTAAAATAATTGTTTTCCTCTTTGTGGAGCAGCACAGGCTCCTGAGCGGTATCGTTAATTTTATATTCTATTTTTACCGAATTGATTCCCATGTTGTCGGTTACAATTGCCGAAAAATCAATCCCGGTACTATTTTGAGAGATAATTTTTACCGGGTTGTGTTTAATTTCCGGAGAGAAATAATCAGGCCCAATCCGCATGGCATATTTTTTTGCCGGGGCCCCTGTGGGCAATGTATACGATTTATTTTTACTGTCTTTCAGGTTGAAATAGTATTGAACATTGCCCGTGTGAAAATCTACCGGCATTTCCCCTTCACATTTTCCTGTTTCATTTTTATACTGAAGCGGGGATGTATGGCTTGAAGCAAAATAATCGGTTGAAAACACCACTTCCACATCAAAATCAGTCTGGTTGTCAACACCGTTAATTTTAACGTTTACCGGAATTGCTGCGCAGGGTTCTTCTATGTCTTTTAATTCCTCAAATTCAAAAACCGGAGCTCCCCAGCCAATTTCCTGCAAAATTTTCAGAGTGGCATCTTCGGGTTGATGATAAGCAGCCCCTTTGAATAAATAGGCATTCATAAGTTTACTGGAGTTATTGTCGGTGGTTGCATTGTGCATGTGATAAACGCTGGCGCCGGCGCTCCAGTATGAAGGTGCGAATACACGTCCGATATCTGCTCCGTTGTTGTTGGTTTCAACACTGCGGAGTTTTAAATTATCGGAAGTGAGTTGCTTGTGCAGGTCGGTTGAAGGACTGCTGAAAATTGATTTGTCAGAAATTTGCTGGTTAAACTGGTTGAATAAGTAATAGTCGTAAATGCTGGGCAAGTTGCGGTCGTTACTGAAATATCCCCGGTCGTTTTCATCTTCCAGAAATCCTGAAATTCCTAATCCGTGGGCCAGTTCGTGCAAAACCGATGTTACAAAATCGTATTTCGAAGCGGGAGTATTTCCATCTGTACCGAAATACCATTGAAAGTCGCTGCTGAAACTGCAGATAATATCCGCCTGTCCGGGATTCACATCTTTGCCGGTCAGTTTTTCAACTAAAGCCACAGGGTAGTAAACGTTGTCAACCAGCGCGCCGTCAAAACCTTCGTAAAACATTGCAGGCTTTGAATATGCCAAAGCACCGCCGCTAATCGGTTTCCATTCGGCTTTTACGTGAATGGCAACACGCGATGAAATCAGGCTTTCCCAAATAGAAACTGCATACTCGAATGCCTGTTTTGCATCTTCCGGAAAATTCACGTACGAAACCTCGATGTTGGTTTGGTTTGGTTGTGCTGATTTAAGCTGAACGAATTTGTCGGGAGGGGCTACAAATGTTTTGTTTACCTTGTCAACGGGTATATTCACAGGGCTTGTAGTAATATTTTCCCCAAAATATTTTTGACCTGATGCATTACAGACAGCAATGCCAAACAGGACTACCAGAAGCGTCCACTTCATCGTATTTTAATTAAGGTTTGTAAATCTTGTAAATCAGCAACTAAAGTACAGAAGATAAAGGGTTTAATGAATATGTTAAGTGCTGAAAAGAAGGTTTATTGCACTGATTTTGAATCAGTGTTTTGCTGATTGAGGTGTGGGTTAAATGTCTGAATTTGAATTTAAAGCTTTCTAAAAACTGATTATTATGTACGTTTTTTATTCGGATGAGGGCATATTTTCTTAAAAAAACGATACATTTGTGTAACAGTAAACCCTGAAGTGTTTAATTTTCAGTGTGTTTATCTAGTAACCAATTATTAAATCGATTTGGAGAATATTTTATGAAAAAAATTCTTGCCATTGATGACAATGAAATCAATTTGGTGCTGTTAAATCAGATTTTCAAACTTTATTATCCTGATTTTAAATTTATGCAAGCTACATCCGGCAAAGTTGGAATTGAACTTGCCCTGAACGAAAAGCCCGAAATTGTGCTGCTCGACATTTTAATGCCCGAGATGAATGGCTACGAAGTATGTAAGGTTCTTAAAAATGAAAGCATTACCCGGCACATTCCCATTCTTATGATTTCGGCACTTGGCCAAAACCCGATGGAACGTACCAAAGGATTGAATGCCGGTGCAGATGCTTTCATTTCAAAACCTTTCAGCCAGGATGAACTGCGGGCGCAGATTGATGTAGTGCTCCGAATTAAAAAGGTGGAGGACTTGCTGCGAAAAAGAAATGAAAGCCTGGAACTTACCATTAAAGACCAGGCCAATAAATTTCTTCAAACCGAAGAGCGTTTTTTGCAGATTTCGGAGCATGCCCTCGAGTTTTTCTGGGAAGTGGATTCAAAAGGAATTTTCACTTATGTGAGTCCGGTTATTGAAAAAATGCTCAATGTAAAACCCGACGATATAGTGGGTGAAAAAAGTTACCTCGAACTTTTTCAGTTAAAGACCGAAAAAACCAGAAAAAGTTCGATTGAAACCAGTTTTAACGAGCATTCGAGTTTCAATGATTGTGAAATTGAAATCAGGCTTAACAGTAAAAATAAAATCTGGCTGGCGGTAAGTGGTTTTTCAGTTTTTGATAAAAACGGGAAATTTTACGGTTTCAGAGGGGTGAGCTACGACATTACCAAACGAAAACAAGCAGAAATTGCACTGAAACAAAGTCTGAAACAAATCAGGAGTTACCAGAAAAAACTCAAAAAGCTGAATACCGAAGTTACCCTTGCCGAGGAAAAAGAACGCCGCAGAATTGCTGAAAACCTGCACGACAGTTTGGGACAAACGCTCTCGCTCGCATTCATAAAACTTTCCTCAATTGTAAATGAGGATTATTCCCCCCACGTAAAGAAAGTGATAAACGAAACCTCCAATATGCTGAACAAAGCAATCTCGGAGTCACGTACGCTTACTTACGATTTGAGCCCGCCAATTTTGTATGAACTGGGATTAATCCCGGCTTTTAAATGGAAGCTGGAACAAATTCAGGAAAAATACCGCATTAACACAGTGTTTACAGGCGAAGATGCGAAAATCGGTATCCGAAAGGAATTCAACATTTTTTTATACCGTATTGTTACTGAATTGCTGAACAATGTAATTAAACATGCCAGGGCCGATTTGATTGAGCTTGAAGTGAGAAAAGAGAAAAAGTTTTACTACATTACTGTACAGGACAATGGCATTGGGTTTAAAAAGCAACTCAACAAAAAAGCAACCATGGAAGGAGGGTTTGGATTGTTAAGCATAACCGAACGACTCGATAATATTAAAGGCCATCTCGAAATAAAATCGGATATAGGCGAAGGAACAAAAGCAACCGTTATTATACCCATCAGTGAAGAATAAAATATTATGGCAATCAAAGTTTTAATAGCAGACGACCACCAGTTATTCAGGGAAGGACTGGTGAACCTCATTTCTTCTGCTCCCGATATCGAAGTGATAGCAGAAGCGAAAGACGGGAAAGAAGCTACCGAAAAAACCAAAAAGTTGAATCCCGATGTGGTTTTGATAGATATTGGCATGCCGGAAATGAACGGAATTGAAGCAACCAGGATTCTGAAAAAGCAACAATCGCAGGTGAAGGTAATTGCTGTTTCCATGCATTCCGACCGCCAGTTTGTTAAAGGTATTCTTGAAGCAGGCGCCGATGGTTACCTGCTTAAGAATTGTACTTACCGCCAGTTGATCGATGCCATTAAATCGGTTTTTGAAGGGAAAAAGTACCTGAGCGACGACATCACCGAGATGGTCATTAAGGGGTATTTAGATCCGGCAGAGGAAGTTTCAGACAATCAATCGGAATTGTCAGAACGGGAACTTGAAATTCTGAAACTATACGCCGAAGGAAAATCCACCCGCGAAATTGCCGAAAAGCTTTTTATCAGCGTAAAAACAGTTGGCACACACAAGCAGCATATTTTTGAAAAGCTCGGATTAAAAAGCAATGCCGACATGGTAAAATACGCCATTAAAGAAGGATTGATCCAGCTTTCCTGACAGCTTATTATAGAAAATTGAGTTTTGAGTTATCCCGCCCATTATTGGCGCAATAGTTTTTTTTCGGCTTTTTATCCTCCGGGTCCTGGCGTTAAACCATGTTGTTTTGTAATTTCACACCGTAATCCGATAATTTATATTTTTGACGCTAAAACAGATCGAAATGAAGACCACATTAACCGGCATCCTTGCCTTTATACTTATTGTTTTAACAACTTCATCCAAAAAACCCGATGAATATTATGATGAACTTTACCGCCCCCAGTTTCATTTTACACCTGAAAAAAACTGGCATAACGATCCGAACGGGCTGGTTTATTACGATGGCGAATACCATCTTTTTTATCAGTACAATCCACACGGAAACGAGTGGGGCTACATGCACTGGGGACATGCCGTAAGTACTGATTTGGTGCATTGGGAACACCTTCCCGTTGCTTTGTATCCCGATGAAAATTCGGAAGATAAGGAACGCTGTACCGCTTTTTCGGGCTCAGCCATTGTCGATGAAAACAACCTGCTCGGGAAACAGCAAGGGGAAGAAAAAACGCTGGTGGCTTTTTATACCAGTCAGCACTGTGGCCAGCGGATTGCTTACAGCACCGACAAAGGACGGACCTGGAAAAAGTACGAGGGAAATCCAATTATCGGTTATGATGAAACCGACGATGCACGCGACCCAAAGGTTTTCTGGCACGGGCCATCTGATAAATATGTGATGGTTCTTTACCGGAAAACTTCTGAAGATGAAAAATCAAAAGGCGTCTCGGTTTATACATCTGAAAATCTGGTTGACTGGGAATGGAAAAGCCATGTTTATGGTTTTTATGAATGCCCCGATTTGGTCCCCATCCAGGTAAAAAACAGGCCTGAGGAAACAAAATGGGTGCTTTTTGACGGCGACGGAAGTTACATTATCGGGAATTTCGATGGTGAAGAGTTTTCGCCTGAAACGCCTAAAATGAGAAGTGATTTCGGTAAAAATTATTATGCCACACAAACCTGGAGCAATATTCCCGACGAAGATGGCCGTGTTATCCAGATTGCCTGGATGAAAGGCGGTGAATTCCCTGGAATGCCTTTTAACGGCCAGATGACCTTTCCTGCAAAATTGGAAATCTTAAAATTGAGTACTGGTTATAAATTAACCCGGCAGCCGGTTGAAGAAATTTCACTTTTGCACGGGAAAGATTATTCGTGGGAAAATGAAAATGTAATCCCCGGAATTAATAAAAACCTGGTAAAAAAGGTAAGCGGCGACTGCCTGCACATTCATGGTGAATTTGACTTGAAAACCTGTAACAATTTTGGGTTTATAATTCGAAAAGGGAAAAAAGATGCAGGTACCGAATTAATGTATAACGTAAAAAGGGGGACACTTTCAGTATTGGGCTCTACTGCGCCGCTTTTGCCAGTCGATAATAAAATTATACTTGAAATACTTATTGACAGAGCCTCAATTGAAGTTTTTGCCAATGGCGGGCAGGTAGCCATTTCAAACTGTTTTACTCCACATGAAAAAGCCGATGACCTCGTTTTACTCAACAGCGGCGGAGAGCTCGGTGTGGATAATCTTGTAATTTATGAATTGGAATCGGCCTGGCAGCGTGATTAAATTTTTTAAAAAATTACAGTAATCAACTGCACAACAATTATTAGAAAAACCATTGCCACCGGGTAAACGGTAGCATAGGCCACCGAGTGGGCATTGGTTTCGGTCATCGAATCGGCTGCCGCCAGACCCGGTGTGCTGGTCATGCTTCCGCTGATGGCCCCCAGCAGGCTAAGGAGGTTCATTTTGAAAAAATATTTGGCTGCAATTGCCGAAACAATCATTGGAATTAAAGTAATTAATCCCCCAAACAAAAACAGCCGGGCGCCATATTTTTCGAAAATACTGACAATTTCCGCACCTGCATCGGTGCCTACTGCCGCCAAGAAAAAAATTAAACCCAGTTGGCGCAGCAACTGGTTGGCAGCGCCGCTCATGGTCCAGATTACCGGTCCGGTTTTTCCTGCCCGGCTTAACACGAGGGCAACAATTAAAACCCCGCCGGTGAGGCCCGGGCTAAAAGCAAATGAGCCCAGTGCAATGTTTATTTTTCCCACAAGTACCCCAAGAGTAATACCGAGCGCTACCGGAAGGATATCTGTGTCGGAAAGTCTTTTTTGGTCGTTGCCAAAAATGTTTGCTACCATTTCCATGTTTGTTTTGCTGCTGGCAATTATCAGTTTATCACCAAACTGGAGTTTGAAACCCGGGGTGGGGGAGATGTTAATCCCCGACCTGCGGATGCGTGTAATGGTAGCATTGTAGGTATGCAAAAGGTTAATCTGCCCGATGGTTTTATTTACCACTTCCTTGTTGGTAACCAAAACAGAACGCACATCGTAATTCGAATCCAGCGGAATTTCTTCGTCGGTAGGTTCTCCTATCAGCAATTGCACTCTTTTCAGGGCGTCTTCTGTTCCCACCGCTTTTATCAGGTCGCCCTTGCGGAGTATTGTTTCCGGAGTGGGTGTAACAGCCACTCCTTCGTGCACCACCCGCGAAACCACAGCTTTGGTCATATACCTGATTTTCAGCTCACCAATTGTTTTGCCTACTACATTTTCATTTTCAACCACAAAGTTTCTGCGGATAATTTCCGGGAACTCTTCTTTCAGTTTTGAATGGTAATCTTCTTCTGAATTTTTCAGGGAGACGCCAAGGATTTTTGGAAGAAAACGGATGAAAAGAATAACGCCGATAACGCCAAACGGATAACCTACACTATAACCAATGGAGGCCAGCGGAGAATTGGTGTAATCGATGGCGGCAGCAAGTCCGGGAGTACTTGTCAGTGCTCC
>JBMCIT010000049.1:0-8461 GCA_048616715.1 Tangfeifania sp.
GAATTCTTACATGGAACCCGGAATCTGAAAAGTTTGTGGATAACGATTTGGCCAATTCCATGCTGAGCCGCCCGCAACGGTATCCATACGGAACGAATTATGTGAAAATATAAAATGAACTCCCCATGGCGAAGTTTTAAACACGCAAGTAAAAGATTATAATATTAACCACATAGTCATATAGTTCACAATAGTCAAAAAAACTATGTGTTCCTATGTGACTATGTGGTAAAAATCAAACAGATGAAAAGCGCATTTGAAGTAACAAACCCCAATTGGAAGTTAAGCCCTCACACAGGAATGGGCAGAGAACATTATATCGGTTTAGCAAAATATTTACTGGAACGCGCATTCAAAAGTATTCACTCGATAGACACCCCGCTGACTTTTCCAAAGGTTCCGGGGAAAACCTACCCGCAACCCAACGCACCCGACTGGCGTTACCGCTCGGCTGAATTCGAAGCGCTCGAAAGAACGTTTACGCTGGCAGGGCCCCTTATTCATGTTGACCCTGATGTGGAAATTAATAACATAAAACTCAGAGATTACTACAAACTGCAAATCTACAATGCATTTACTCCGGGGCATCCCAACTCCCTGCCTCTGCCCGAAGATTTGCCCGATTCCAACTACCAGTTTACCTGCGAGTTTGGCGGGCTTTTTAAAACCCTGCTGCTGATGCCCGATACCATCTGGAATGAATACTCCGAAAAAGAAAAAAATGAGATGGCGGAATGCATTTCAAAATGGGGGCACCACCGGACAACGCAAAATAACTGGCGGATTTTTAACATCGTCACCCTTTCGTTTCTGAAAAAATACGGTTACGAAATCGATGACGACCTGCTAAAAAGCCATCTGTTGTGGGTAGCATCTTATCATTCCGGTGACGGCTGGTACCTGGAGCAAACCTACAATTACTATTCAATCAGCCTGTTCATTGTTTACACCACCATCTGGAACCGGACATTCGGTGATGAGCATTACCCGGAAATTGCAGAAGTAATCGAAACCTCGGCGCAAAAGCTCATGGAGTCGATTACCGGCTTTTTTGGCCGCGACGGATACATCAACATGTGGTCGAGGAGCATTTGCTACCGCACCTGGGTTTCAGGCGCTTTCCCTGTGGCATTTATGCTGAAAAATAAATCGTTACTCGATGCAGGCTGGGCGCGCCGGCTTTGCTCGGGTTCGTTGCTGCAGTTTGTAACAAAAGAGGAGTTTTTTTACAACGATATTCCAAGTCTGGGTTTCTATGGCCGCAAAGAATACATGCTTCAAAACTATAGTTGCGCAGGCAGTCCGTTTATCATGTTTCTCCCGTTTATCTGTTTGGCGCTTCCCGATGATTCTCCGTTCTGGACAGCAAAAGAAAACGACGGGATGTGGGAAAACCTGGGCGATAGTTCGCACAAAACACTTTTGGAAAGTCCGGGCCTGATGCTGGTGAATCATGGAAAAACAGGTGCCTCGGAAATTATTCCAGGCAAAGTCTATTATGACGATCCCAACTATTCAAAACTGGCGTATAACACGCACTTCCCGTGGGAAGATCACAATCCCGCGGGAGGAACAGCGATGGAATACAGTTTTCGCAGCCAGGATCCGCGGGATGTAAGGGGCGACGACATCAACTTTTACCTCACCGGATTGACGGTTCAGAATGATCTCCATGAAAACCGGAAATTCAGTATTTCGCAAAATATGCTTTTTAACGGCATGCGCGATAATGTGCTGTACCGGCAGGCAATTATGCGGAAACCCCCGAATAACGGAGTAGGTTACATTATTGATTTGGCTGAAATTACCATTCCGGGTGGTGTAATCCGCGTCGACCGTTCACGGCTGGCATTTGAATACGAACTCACACTCGGGCATTTTGGAATTCCTCACCCCGGAGGCAAAAAAGCAGTGATTGAAAAAATGGAAAAAGAGAACCGGCAAATAATCACCGCAGCTACCAAAGGCAGGCAAGTGGCGCTGATTACCTACAAAGGCTGGGATAAGCTGAACACTTTAGTTCACACAAACCGCAATGCCGAAGCAGACGAAAGCACGGTAGTTTATGCATACAAAAAACGGATGGCAAAAAATCCGCCCATGGAACTCATGATTACCGCCATGCTGCACAAAACCGACAACAGCGCATGGACAGAAGAAGAATTAAACCCGGTGAAAAATATAGAAATTCAGGAAATTACCACCGGACTTTCACCTCTGGGAGCGGTTATCACCCTGCAAAACGACAAAGTATATGTGGTCGATTTTAAGGATATCGATGGAAGAAGAACCTGCTAAAGAACATTCAGAAAATGATTCGATTTTTTTAAGGATACATCATTCATCTACAGTCAATATCAAATAAAATTGTACTTTTGTGTACGTACACGGAAATTCAAAATTCAATAAATAATGAAAAAACTACTATTTATCGCACTGGCTTTCACAGTAATTATGTCAGCCTGTTCAGGCGGAGGCCAGCAACAAAAATCAGAAGACCAAAAGAATATGTTTACAGGAGCTGAAAATGAAGTAAAACTGATGACCCTCGACCCGGGCCATTTCCATGCGGCACTCGTGCAAAAAACCATGTATGATCAGGTAGATCCAAAAGTATATGTTTACGCACCCGAAGGGCCTGATGTAATTGATCACCTTGCCAAAATCGAAGGATTCAACAACCGCGAGGAGAATCCGACTTCGTGGGAATTGGAAGTGTACACCGGTCCTGATTACCTTGAAAAAATGCTGGAGGAAAAACCCGGCAACGTGATGGTAACTGCAGGGAATAATGCAAAAAAAACGGAATACATCCTAAAAACGGTGGAAGCCGGCATCAATGTTTTGGCCGATAAACCGATGGTTATCACACCGGAAGAATTCCCGATGCTCGAGGAAGCTTTTCAGAAAGCTGAGGAAAACGATGTATTGCTTTACGACATCATGACCGAGCGTTATGAAATTACTACCATTCTGCAAAAGGAACTTTCACAACTTCCCGAGGTTTTTGGTACACTCCGGAAAGGGACTCCCGACAACCCTGCCATCACCAAAGAAAGTATTCACCACTTTTTTAAATACGTAGCCGGAAGTCCGCTCAAACGGCCGCCATGGTTTTTCGATGTAACCCAGCAGGGTGAAGGAATGGTTGACGTTACCACACACCTGGTCGACCTGATTCAGTGGGAGGCTTTCCCGGAAGTGATCCTGCAAAAAGAAGATGTGGAAATACTTTCGGCACGCCGCTGGGCAACGGAAATGACCCCGGCCATGTTCGAAGAAGTAACCAAACTCAGTGAATATCCACCATACCTGCAGGAAGTGGTTGAAGCAGACAAACTCAAAGTTTTCAGCAACGGCGAAATCAACTATAAACTGAAAGGCATTCATGCCAAAGTTTCGGTTGAATGGAAATACCAGGCACCCGAAGGGGCCGGCGACACGCACTATTCGATTATGCGCGGCACACAATGCGACCTCATTATTAAGCAGGGTGAAGCAGAAGGATACAAACCACAGCTTTATATTGAAGCCAACCCGGAAACCGATATACAAGCATTTGCGGGAAATTTGAATAACGGCGTACAGGGACTCACTTCAAAATACCCGGGGATTGAGCTGGAAAAACTCAATGACACCACCTGGAAATTAAATATTCCTGAAAAATATAAAGTGGGGCACGAAGCGCATTTCGGGCAGGTTACCGAAAAATACCTGGACTTCCTGGTGCAGGGACATCTGCCCGAATGGGAAGTACCAAATATGATTGTAAAATATTACACCATAACCGAAGGGCTGAAAATGGCAAAACAATAGGCTGTGGTAAAACCAGTGAGAAAACCGTTCTTTTAAAAAGGAACGGTTTTTTTTACTTTTTCCTGATAATGGTCATCCCGTCGCGCAACGGAAGAATGACTTTTTCAACCCGGCTTTCGTTTTTAATCATCTCGTTGAATGCAATGATTCCTTTTGTCTGGTAATCATCATCGGCAGGAGTTTTCATCACCTTCCCGCTCCACAACGTATTGTCGGCAATAATTATTCCGCCGCTTTTCAACTTATCAAAAACCAGGCTGAAATATTCGGAATATTCCTTTTTATCAGCATCGAGGAAAACCAGGTCGAACATTTCATCTATTTCCGGGATAATTTCCAGCGCCGGGCCAATCCGCTGTTCAATTCTATCAGACAAACCGGCCTTTTCAAAATATTTTCTTGAAAGGTACTCCAGTTCATCATCCAATTCGATGGTAATCAGTTTGCCGTTTTCTGTCAACCCTTTTGCCAGGCAAATGGCAGAGTAGCCGGTAAATGTGCCCACCTCCAATATTCGCTTCGGCTGAACCATTTTCGAAAGCATCGTTAACACCTGCCCCTGCAGTTTTCCCGGAAGCATTCGGGCACCTAAAACTTTCAGGTGGGTTTCGCGGTCAAGCTCCTTCAAAACCGGGTCTTCCTCATCAATGTGCTCCAGAATATAGTTGTCCAAATCTTTCATCTCATTGCTCATTTAATATCTTTTCCCTCTCTGCCAGCTGGCGGAAGGTTAGGTGGGGCTTTACCTGTAAACAATCCTGCTTAACTGATCGGGTTGCAGCACTTCGTTGGCAGCCTCCAGCAAATCGGCCGGCGTAATCGATTCAATTTTTTTGAAAATAGAGCGCATCGGTTCTACTTTATCAAAAAGCAGGTAGCTCTTCCCCACAGTCAACATCAAATCCTCGCGATTTTCGGTGGAAATGGCAATCTGCCCAATCAACTGCTTTTGCGCTTTACTCAGTTGGACAGCACCCAGTTTTTTTTCGCGCAGCAACTTAAATTCTTTCAAAACCAAATCAGTAGCCTTCCCCAGATTTTCGCGATCGGTACCAAAATACACATTAAACAGGCCGGTATCTGAATATGCTGTGTAACCCGATTCAATATTGTAAGCCATCCCCTTTCGCTCACGCAGCGCCATGTTCAGCCGCGAATTCATCGCCTGTCCGCCAATAATATTATTCAGCAACACCATGGTTATTCTTTTTGGGTGCTGAATATCGTAAGCCACATTTCCCAGCACACAGTGGGACTGAAAAGTATCTTTTTCCAAAATCCTGAAGCCCGGAACGTAATTGTCGAACCGCTGCCGGCCATCCACACGCAAATTATTTTCAGCACTTCCAAAATATTTTTCAATGAGTTTTACCAGTTTGGCAAAATCAATTTTCCCAACCGAGCTAATCACCATTTGGTTGGTGTGGTAGTTTTTACCAATGAAATTCAGAATGGCTTTTCGGTTAAAACGACCTAAATTTTCGCGCGTCCCCAGAATATTGCGGGCAATGGGATGCCCGGCATAAACCAGTTCCTCAAAATCATCGAATATCAGTTCCGATGGGGAATCTTTGTAAGAATTAATCTCCTCGTAAACCACCTCTTTCTCGCGGTTTATTTCCTTTTCAGGATAAGTGCTGTTAAAAAGGATATCGCTCAGCAGTTCGGCCGTGCGGTCGTAAAACTCGGCCAGGAAAGTGGAAAAAAGAGTCGTCTCTTCTTTGGTTGTATATGCATTCAGCTCCCCACCCACATCTTCAATACGGCTTAGGATATGAAAAGCTTTTCGCTTCCGTGTGCCTTTAAAAACCGAATGCTCGATAAAATGGGCCAGCCCGTGCTCCTCAGCTTCTTCATCGCGCGAACCCGTATTTATGAGGATTCCGAGGTGCCCCACCGGCGAATCAGTCGGTTTATGAATTAACCGGATGCCATTTGCCAGCGTATGTGTCAGAAAATCAGTTTCTACCATTGAACTTTATTAATCAGCCTGCAAAAGTAGTAAAAGTAACGCTCAACTCAAACTACCCAAAACCACAGTTTTATTTGAAATGATTGCTGAAATGGAATAAATTTTCTTTGTGAATTTAAAAAAATGCTTACTTTTGCAACACCAAAATAAAGGGGTGCCATAGCTCAGTTGGTAGAGCAACGGACTGAAAATCCGTGTGTCCCTGGTTCAATTCCAGGTGGCACCACCTGTAAAGGGAAGATGTTCATCTTTCCTTTTTTTGTTTTTATTTTAAGCTAAAGAACAATCAAAAACCAAATTAGGATTTTATTTAATAGATTCAACACTTTCATATTCGCTTTGGAATAAAACATGGTGAAGTATTTACCAGATAATTATCTGAAATACATTAGCCGCCAGTCGGGGCCGGTGTGGCAAAGAGATTACCGCTTCCTGTAAGTCAGGGGCGTACAGCCAACATTTTTTTTAAAAAAATTGCTAAAGTGTTCAGGTTCGGAAAAGCCCAACTGGGAGGCGATCACCTTTACTGAAGAATTGGTGAACTTAAGTTCCCGGGTTGATCGGATAAGCAGCTGTTCGCTGATAACGGATTTTGCCGTAACCCCCATCACTTCTTTCACAATTTTATTAAGATATTTGGGCGAAATATGCATCAGTTCAGCATAATCAGATACCCGGTGAGAAGTACCCAGATTTTTTGAAACCAGGTGTTTAAACCTGCTAACAATATTAAGGTAATAGTTATTGCTTTTTGTTGTTATATGCAAATTGCATTTGCTGTCGCAATATATCAGAAGGGATTTAAGAAGTGAGGATGTCGCAACTTCTTTATTGGGAATATTGGATTGCATTATTTCGTTAATCATCTCGGCAAGGGAGTTGATCCTTTCTCCGATTTTAGGGCTTAATACCATGCCCGGAATCTTGTTTGAAAAGAAAATATCAGCACGTTGAATATTGAAACCCTCCATATGTTGCCTGAAAAAGAGGCGGGAAAATTTTATTATCCAACCTTTGGGCTGAAAACAATTATACCGGAGATACACCACTTTGCCAGGATATAAAAAGAGTATGGTGTAAGGAAATGATTCACGTTGTTCATAATCTGCATCAATACTTCCCACCCCGTCTTCCAGCCAAAGGATCTGATAATTTTCCGGGTCATTTATCTTCAGTTGATGCCGGGTTAATTTCTGAACACAGATAAATGAGGATGAATGGCTGAATTCATCAATTTCTCCAACCTTTTCTTTAAATGCCACGACACTCATATTTCAAAATTTTAACTTGCTCCAGCCAAGGGCATTAAAAAATCTCAGCGACATAAAATAAGAGTGGAATGAATAAAAATTCATTCCACCAATATTCCTAAACCAAACAAGGTTATCCTAAAAAAAGTTTAGTGCTGTTAATTAATGACTAAATCTTGCAGGGAGTTGTAACACTGGTACTGCTATTCATTTTTTGCTTATTGGCAACGCACATTGGGATTGAAAGGGAAGTACATTCCGTTGGGATTGTTCTTCCATACCCAAACATGAAGGCTGTAATGATCAACCGGAATCGGTGTTCCGCCGACATCAAAAGGATGGGTGCCGAAATACGGATGTTCCTGGTCCACATCTATGACGATATATTCAACCCCGACGAGATTAAATTTACCATTTTCGTCTTGTTCGTAAAGCAGCGCTTCAGGCTGTAATGGGTCGAAAGAAGGATCCACCAGGCTTTCTTTGACGAAATGGTAACCCATACCTGCGCCCAATTCTTCATTATACACACAGTGGGAAGATTCAATATAGCCATCTTCAATAGCCACTTCAACCCTGTGGTATTTCGCAGTTGTCCTCTTAATATCCGCCAGTAACTGGTTCTGCGTTGCACTGGCTTTTTTCAGCTCAACATCCTCTGCTTGCAAATCATCCAGTTGTTCGGTTGAACATGCAGCAATAATAAATACAGAAAGAATTACCCCAAAAGGCATTAACAACAGTTTTGTCTTAGTATTCTTCATAATTGTAACATTTAGTAATTAATGATATTAATATCTGTTTTTACAAAGTTCCATAACTATTTGCACTTTTTTCCTGCAAAAAAGGAAACTAAAAATGCAAAAAAGGATAAAAAAAGAGTAGAATGTGTTTTAATTGATATCACCTTAATGAATGGATGGAGTTTTGAATCCTGTGTTGCTGTAAGCTACGAAACTTGGTTAGTCCCCGAAGATATTAGAAATTACACCCCCTTTGGGACATTGAGTACATCGCCAATGAACTTTATCTGATTCAAGATTCATTGCAGTTTCAATTATGCCATGGCATTTTTTTCCGAAACAACGAATGTAAGTTGGAACAAAATCTTCATTACCCGATTCTATTGTTTCATCAATAATCAGATTAAGAAATGAGGTAAATTCTCTGGTTTCTTTAGGAAGATTTTCCCATTTGACATCTATATTTTTAGAATCATCCTTCGAATTGCTCATGATAATTAACCTTTGATATAAAATTTGTTGAATTTTTTACTGTAAAGTAGGTAACATGGCTGCCATAATATTCAATAAACCCAATTTAAAACAGACAAAAAAAGCACCTGCGTTTACAAGTGCTTTATTTTTCTGTGGGCCCACCTGGGCTTGAACCAGGGACCACCTGATTATGAGTCAGGTGCTCT
>JBMCIT010000050.1:0-8390 GCA_048616715.1 Tangfeifania sp.
AAATTACATTAAACTGGCTGTATCCTGAAAATTTCTGAAGCAGTTCATTATCGTTTGGAACAATTTCATCAGTGCCGTCAAACCTCCCGGGTAAAACATATTCAGGCCGCAGGTATTCATCAGGGCCATCTGTCCCCATTCGCAAATCATCAAAATCGGTAAAAGTACCACTTATGAGTGCTGCCCATTTTTTCGAACCGAAATTATAAGTTCCATGCACGGATTTTTCAAAATTGGCGCTTGAATAACGCATTACCGCTTTCCCGCCCTGCACGGGTTCATGTTTTGTTGACAGGTGTGGCGTAAGCGTGCTAAAGCTCATTACGCCACCCAGCGCATCGCTTCCGTAAATTACCGAGCCGGGGCCAAAAATAATCTCGGTGCTTTCCAGCGAATTGGCATCGAGCGAAATAACGTTGTGCAGATTGCCGCTGCGAAAGATGGCATTGTTCATTCGGATGCCGTCAACCACCAACAAAACACGGTTGGCTGCAAAGCCCCGAATCATCGGGCTGCCGCCACCTAACTGACTTTTCTGAATAAAAACACCGCCTTGAGTTCCGAGCATGTCGGCAGCAGTTTGCGGATTATAACGCATAACCTCCTCAGGCTGAATTGTTTCAATTTTGTGCGGGATTTCAGTCCGCGATTGTTCCCACCGGTTTACCGAAACCACAACCTCGCCTAACCTTACCGGGTCTTCAACCAACAAAACCCGGTTTCCGCTGGTAACAATATTTCGCCGTGTAGAATTGAACTTAATAAATGAAGAGTGCTGAAAAAGGAGCGGCTCATTATCTTTAAATACATCCAGGTTTACTTCACCATCTTCATTGGTCTGGCGGGTAATGTTTTCTTCCGATATTACAAGTACTCCTTCTACCGGTTCATTTGTACGGCTGTTTAATACGTGAATTGTTTGCGATTGAACACTGCTAAAAAAGATGATAAACAATGATGTAAGGATAATTTGCTTCACAAGTAATTTTTTTAAATTCTGGGCGAAAATCTGCAAAAACTATGCCTTCATTACAGATGAAAAATTGAAATTTCAAAGAAAATTATAACCACATCATTCATTTTTTCGATTGAAATAGTTAGCTAACAGAAACTTACATTAAACTGTTATACTATTCCCTGGCTCATCATGGCATTGGCTACTTTAACAAATCCTGCTATATTGGCTCCTCTTACATAATTTACAGAACCATCTTCATTGCGTCCGTATTTTACACACAATTCATGGATATTTGTCATAATTGATTTTAACTTATTGTCTACTTCTTCCCTGGTCCATTGTATGCGCATACTGTTTTGGGTCATTTCCAAACCCGAAACTGCCACACCACCGGCATTGGCAGCTTTGCCGGGCCCGTATAAAATTCCGGCATCCAAAAACCGGCGTTCAGCTTCATAAGTGCTGGGCATGTTGGCTCCCTCGGTCACCACAAAGCAGCCATTTTCAAGAAGATTTTTGGCATCTTCTCCGCTGATTTCGTTTTCGGTGGCACATGGCAATGCAATGTCGCATTTTATTTTCCACGGACGTTCATTTTCTAAATACTGAACGTCGAATTTTTCGGCGTATTCCCTGATCCTTCCCCGGTAAACATTTTTCAGTTCCATCACAAAATCCAGCTTTTCACGATCGATCCCATCGGGGTCGTAAACCGTACCGCCTGAATCAGAAAGGGCAACAACTTTGCCGCCAAGTTCTATAACTTTCTCGGCTGCATACTGGGCAACATTGCCCGAGCCGGATATTGTAACTACCTTACCTTCGATGCTATCTTTTCGTGTTTTTAGCATTTCGCGGGCAAAATACACCGCACCATATCCGGTTGCTTCCGGGCGAACGAGGGAGCCGCCCCAATCAATTCCTTTGCCTGTCAGCACTCCTGTAAATTCATTTTTCAGCCGTTTATACTGACCAAACATAAACCCGATTTCACGGCCACCTACGCCAATATCCCCGGCAGGCACATCGGTATACTGACCGATATGCCGCGATAATTCAGTCATAAAACTTTGGCAGAAACGCATAATCTCTATATCCGATTTATTCTTCGGATCAAAATCGGAACCTCCTTTTCCGCCACCCATAGGCAATAATGTCAGGCTGTTTTTTAATACCTGTTCAAAAGCCAGAAACTTTAAAATACTTAAGTTAACCGAGGGATGAAAACGCAATCCTCCCTTGTAAGGTCCAATGGCGCTATTCATTTCAACACGAAAACCACGGTTGATATGAATATCTCCACGGTCGTCGACCCACGGAACACGAAAAATGATAATCCGCTCCGGCACAACCATTCGTTCCAATATTTTTCCCTGAATGAGACGTGGATTTTCCACCACATAATCGGCAAGCGATTCAATAACCCCCTGAACAGCCTGGTGGAACTCCGGCTGCCTCGGATTTTGATCCTTCAGATAAGTCATAAAATCCTCTGTAAATTGATTTGGTCCTTTGTAATTCATAAATGTATTATTTTGTCTGTAGCTATCAAATGGAAATTGCTCCAAATAAAACTTATGTTCGAAATTATTTTAAATAATCAAATTTTCCCTCAAAGGCAAAATGAAGCAAAAGTAATTTTTTTCAGAATATTTTGTGATAATCTGAAAAAAAATGAAGGTTTTATCCGAAAAATATTCAAAAAAACAGGCGGAAAATACATTTTTATCAAATTCCGTAAAGTTTTCTGAATTAAACAATAAATAAAAAACAGGCCGGAAATGTAATAAATTACAAATTTCCCAACCTGCTAGTATCAAGGGTATTCAATCAGTAAAATACCTTTCTGAAAATATTCATGCAAATAAAACCGATCTTGCCTGCTCATCCAAGGCTTCAGTCATAAACGGAATGTTTGTAACTTCTGCTGTTTCTCTGTTCGAAGCAATTAAATCTTCCCTTGTTAATTCGTGAATATTAAATTTCCGGGCGCCTGCCATGAATTGTTGAAGTCCGGCGGCAAGTTTATCGGCATATCCCATCATAGCTATGGCCCCAAAGGGTATTTTTTTCATTTCATCGGCCCCAACCTTGTTTTTAACGGTTTCCCACTCCGAAAAGATTTCTTCGGGATAAATGCCGTATTCGGTAACCGTGGGTGGTAATTTTTCCCAGTGTCCGTTGAGTTCCGGTCTCCTTTCTGAGTAGAAAGTAGCTTCAATATTGCTTCCCAGAAATCCGGCAATCATAGGAGCCCGGCCTAAACAAACCATTTTGGCATAAGGCGCTCCAAGCGAAAGTGCCTTAAACAGGTGATCTTCGCGGGCAAAACCACCGGCAAACGAAAGGTTGGGAACATTTTTTCCCTGTTGTTCGAGTAAGCTACAGTATTCATAAGCTTTTGCATGCAATGGCAAAGACGGGATGCCCCAATGCTGCATCATGTTCCAGGGGCTCATACCTGTTCCGCCGCCGGCTCCGTCAATTGTCAGCAAGTCAAGGTGAGCATCAGAAGCAAAACGGATGGCCATAGCCAGGTTTTCCATTCCGTAAGCACCTGTTTTCAGTGTAATCCGTTTAAATCCCAACTTGCGCAGGTAGGCCACATTAGTCATAAATTCTTCACGAACCTTATCGACCTTATGCAGGTTTGTGGCCCCCAACCTGCTATGGCGGGCAAAGGCTGTCACAGCCCGGTTCTCATAACCTTTTATTACCACCGGACTGTAAGGATCAGGATCGACAATGTACCCTCTGTCTTTTAAAAACTGTGCATACTCGAGGCTGGTGACCTGAATTTCGCCGCCTATATCCTTTGCACCCTGCCCCCATTTTAATTCAATAATAACATCGTTCCCATATTTTTCAATAAGATACCCGGCAACACCATTCCGTGCATCTTCCACGTTCATTTGAATAATAATTGCGCCGTATCCATCGTAATACCGATTGAAATATTCAATTCGGCGTTCCAGTTCAGGAGCTTTAGTGATGCGTCCGTTCTTTAACTCCGATTTTCGGTCAACACCAACCACATTTTCTCCTACAACAATAGGAAAACCAGCCAGGGCTGCACCCACAGCAAACGAAGGCCAGTATTTTGCTGCAATGAAAGTCGAGCCCAATGCACCGGTCATTATGGGCAACCGGCTTTTGGTTTTGATTTCATTGCCAAATTCAGTTTCAATATTAACATTGGTAAAAATGCAGTCGTCCGGATCATCGGTCAGCCCCTCAGCCATTCCTGTTGAACCATAAGCATATCCCTGTATCCGCAACCCATGATAACCTATTCCTTCTGCCGTTACATGGCTGGCTCCTGAAGTTGAATGACCGAACCTGCGCGGATAAAGCATTTTACGGCCTTCCAGGCACGATAACCAGGTTTCACATTTTCCTTTACACGAAGAATCGCAAAGTGTACACAATCCTGACTCACAAGGGACACCCCTGTTGATTGCTCCAAGAGCATCATTGTTTTTGTTAAATTGTAACATTTTTTGTTTTTTAAATTAAAGATTAGCTGTCTGAGCGCAAATTTAATTATAAACTGTAAAATACATGCGGTTTGTCATGTTTTTAACAACATATAAAAAATTACTGTTGCCCGGGAAAAATTTCATTTGGATGAAAACAACATTGATAAAGAATGAGATTTCGAATGCATCCAACAAAATCTTTATCTTTGCGGCTTAAAATCAGATTTTCAATAAAAATGGAATACAATTTCGCGGAAATAGAGCCAAAGTGGCAGAAATACTGGGAAGAAAACAAAACGTTTAAAACAGCGGATGATTTTTCAAAAAAGAAATACTACATCCTCGATATGTTTCCCTATCCATCGGGTGCCGGATTACATGTTGGGCACCCCGAAGGTTACACCGCTACTGACATAATCAGCCGCTACAAACGAATGAAAGGTTTTAACGTGCTGCACCCCATGGGTTATGATGCATTTGGGCTCCCGGCCGAACAGTATGCCATGCAAACCGGCACCCACCCTGCCGTTACCACCAATAAAAACTGCGACAATTTCCGCCGTCAAATCAAAGCCATCGGGCTGAGCTATGACTGGGACCGCGAAATAAACACCACCGATCCGCACTACTTCAAGTGGACGCAGTGGATTTTCAAACAATTGTACAACACCTGGTTCGATGAAAATCAACAAAAAGGAAGGCCAATTTCTGAACTACCCATTCCCAACGAAATAAAAAATCAGGGGGAAAAAGCTGTTCGAAATTATATTTCTGAAAAACGGCTGGCATATTACGACAATGCACAGGTATGGTGGTGCAACTCGTGCAAAACCGTTTGTGCCAACGAAGAGGTACTCACCGATGGATCACATGAGAAATGCGGCAACCAGGTTGTTCGGAAAAACCTGAAACAGTGGCTGCTGCGTATTCCGCATTATGCCGGGCGTTTGCTCCGGGGACTTGAAAAAGTGGACTGGCCGGAAGGCGTGAAAGACATGCAAAAGAACTGGATTGGCAAATCAACCGGAGCTGAAGTGGATTTCGAAATTGACGGGATGGATGAAAAACTGCGGGTTTACACCACCCGCCCCGATACGCTGTTTGGCGCCACTTACATGGTAATTGCCCCGGAACACCGACTTGTAAATGAAATAGCCGTTGATGATAAAAAAGACAAAGTAGAGGAATATATAAAAGCTGCTGCCCTGAAATCGGATCTCGACCGAACCGATTTGGCAAAGGAAAAAACCGGTGTTTTCACCGGCCGCTATGCCATCAATCCTGTAAATAATGAAAGAATACCCATCTGGATTGCCGATTATGTTTTAATGGGTTACGGAACAGGGGCTATCATGGCTGTACCGGCTCACGACACCCGCGACTTTGAATTCGCCAAAGAATTCGATATTCCAATTACCTGCATTCTCGATCCGAAAGACGCGGAAGAAAGAGAAAAAATCCTGGCTGGCGACAAATGCTGGACGGAAGACGGCGTATATATCAATTCTTCGGATGAAGAAACCGGCTTGAATATTAACGGTCTGAACAAGGAAGCCGGAATCAAAAAAACAATTGAATGGCTCGAAAAAAATGACCTGGGTAAAGCCACCGTGAATTTTAAAATGCGCGACTGGCTGTTTAGCCGCCAGCGTTACTGGGGTGAACCGTTTCCGGTAATCCACTGGGAAGACGGCGAAGTGACGCTGCTCGATGACGACGAACTGCCGCTCGAGTTGCCCGACCTGGAAAAATTCACTCCGGGCGACGAAGGTGAATCGCCACTGGCCAATGCCACTGACTGGCTGCATGTAACCGACAAAAACGGACGTAAAGGACGCCGCGAAACCAACACCATGCCGCAGTGGGCCGGTTCGTGCTGGTACTACCTGCGTTTTATCGACCCAAAAAACGATGAGCAGATTTTCGACCCGCAAAAAGAAAAATACTGGATGCCGGTGGATTTGTACATTGGCGGGGCCGAACATGCCGTGCTTCATTTGTTGTATTCAAGGTTCTGGCACAAAGTTCTGTTTGATTTGGGCATTGTTTCCACCGACGAGCCGTTCCAAAAACTTTACAACCAGGGAATGATCCTCGCTTTTGCTTACGAAACTTCATCCGGTGCAAAGGTTTCGCAGGATTTGGTGGAGGAACGCGAGGGGAAATATTACCACACCGAAACCGGCGAAGAGCTGAACCAGATTGTGGCAAAAATGTCGAAATCGCTGAAAAACGTAGTCAACCCCGATGACGTAATTGAGAAATACGGCGCCGACTCACTGCGTTTGTACGAAATGTTCATGGGACCGCTCGACGAACGCAAACCCTGGGCTGAAAACGGTGTGAAAGGCGTACACAATTTCCTGAACCGTGCCTGCCGGTTTTTTGCCGACATTCAAAATATAACCGATGCCGAAGAAGATAAAGAAGTGGAAAAACTGCTTCACCAAACTATCCGGAAAGTTGAAACCGATATTGAAAACCTGAAGTTCAACACAGCCATTTCAGCGCTGATGGTTTTCAACAATGCGGCGATTAAAAAAGGAAAAGTAACGAAAGAAACGGCGCATAAATTTGCAAAAATCCTGTCGCCTTTTGCACCTCATTTGGGTGAAGAGCTGTGGTCAATTTACGGCAACAACCAAACACTTGCTTACGAACCCTGGCCCGAGGTGGATGAAAGCCTGCTGCAGGAAGACACACACGAGTACCCGGTTTCGTTTAACGGGAAAGTACGCTTTAAAGTAAAACTGCCGCTGGACATGCCGAAGGGGGAAGTGGAAAAAACAATTCTTTCGGATGAACGGGCACAAAAGTGGTTAGAAAGCAAAAAAGTTCGTAAATTTATCTTCGTGCCGAAAAAGATTATTAATGTAGCGGTGGGATAAAAAATTAAAACAATGAAAAATTCGTGGGCAATTATTCTGGGAATCTCGGTAATTATTTCTTTTGGTTTGTGGGGATGGTTTTTTCAGCAATCGAGGCAAGTGCAGCAAACCGTGCGGGTAGTTGGCTATGGCACCGAGGAGTTTGATAGTGACCTGGTGAAATGGACGGTCAGTTTTTCAGAACGCGTTTCATTGAACGGGACCGCGGAGGGCTACAAAACCATGGCCCGCAAACTCGACGATTTCCAAAACGTATGGGAACAAACCGGCATTGAAGCATCGGAGTTTAAAATTTTCCCGGTAAACGTAAACCGCGAATACGGGCAGGGCGGGCAAAGCGGTTACACGCTAACCCAGCGCGTTTACATTGTTTCAAACGAAATTGAAAAAGTGGAAGAACTGGCCATCGATCCGAAGTTATTTGTTAACAGCGGCGTAACTTTCGATAATTCCACCATGGAGTTTTTCAGTACCGAAATTGAGGAAATCAAAAAGCAGTTACTGGGAAAAGCTACCCAAAATGCATTTGAACGCGCCGAAGAAATTACCTCCACCACCGATTTGAAGGTAGACCAGCTTATTTCAGCCCGGGCGGGTGTGTTCCAAATTACCGAACCCTACTCCACCGAGGTGGCCGGCTACGGAATTCACAACACCAGTTCGTCAACAAAAAACATCAAGGTGACGGTTTCGGCGGAGTTTACGTTGAAATAAATCAGGATTTCTGTTTGATCTTCAGCTTTTGCCCGATAGAAAGACTGGCGCTTTCGGACAGGTTATTCAGTTCGAGTATCTGGTTGGGGGAAACACCGGCGTAGCGCCGGGCAATTTCCCAGATTGTATCGCCCCTTCTCACGGTGTGATAAATAAAATCCGGGTCGAGCGGTTCTTGTTTCTTTGCTGAAGAACTGCTTCCGAAAGCTGATTTTCCAATCGAAGCCTGCTTTTGAGCGAAAGTCATGGAATTGATTCGTTCATATTTTTCTTTCTGATCTTCCGGAACATAAATAAGCAGTTTTTGCCCGGCGCGAATCAGGTTGCGATGAATATTGTTCCAGTACCTCA
>JBMCIT010000051.1:0-8326 GCA_048616715.1 Tangfeifania sp.
TGGCAAGATAGCCCTGCGCCGACCAGTTTTCGACCCACAATTTTGAAAGTCCTTCATATAAAAAATGCCAGCCAATGGCAACGCGGAAAAGGGTTATGATGAGTTTTTTCCAGTTTTGGTTATTCATTTTTCAGAAATTTAATTCGTGCTCATTTCAATTATTCCGGTCTTCCCCTTGGGAAATTACAGGGGGCTTCCGAACCGTGCTTTTGCATCTTCCAGTATTTTCACGGTAGCCGTAGCGCCGCAACGCGAACAGCCAACTTCCTGCACGGCCAGTAATCCGTCGAGCGAACGCACGCCGCCGGCAGCTTTTACTTTTACTTTCGGCCCAACGCTTTCCTTCATCAGTTTCAGGTTTGGAATTGTTGCCCCTTCATAGGAATATTTTCCATCGTCGCCTTTCACAAAGCCAAACCCGGAAGAAGTCTTTACATAATCGGCCCCAACTTTTGTGCAGATTTCGCACAGTTTAACAATGTCCTCTTTGTTGGTCACATAATCGGTTTCGAAAATCACCTTGACGATGGCGCCGTTTTCGTGGCATTTTTGAGTAACTGCACCGATTTCTTCTTCAATATATTCCCAGTCGCCCTGCAACGCTTTGCCGATGTTGATAACCATGTCGATTTCCACAGCGCCGTCGTTGCAGGCATTTTCAGTTTCGAACACTTTAACCGGAATGGCGGAATTTCCTGCCGGAAAACCAATTACACATCCGACAAATACATCGGTTCCTTTTAATAATTCTACGGCCTGTTTAACCGCATACGGTTTTACACACACTGAAGCAACATCGTATTTTTTTGCTACTTCGCACTCTCTTTTCAAATCTTCATCGGTCATTGTGGGATGAAGAATGGAGTGGTCGATCATTTTTGCGAGTTCTTTTACTTTGTTCATAATCTTTTAAAATTAGACGGAAGACCGAAGTTTATTTTAATCACTAATCATTCTGTATTCCTTATATTAATATTGCAATTTTTACTGTCAATCATCGATCGTTTGAAAAACCAGTTGCCTGAATTTCCATCCGGTTTCATCGTTTACGGGACCTCTGGTTTGTTTCATCAGAACACCGATTACATTTTCAACCGGATCGGCAAAATACTGGGTATTGAAATAGCCGCCCCAGTCGAATGTTCCCTCGCTTCCCAATCCTCCCATATCCCGGCCTTCGGAAGTCACCACGCCAAACGCCAGCCCGTAATATTTTTCCGGTCCGCCAAATAATTCGCCGGTTTGATTTCCCATTATACTTTGCACTGTTGTGCGGCTTAACAATCTTACACCATTGTATTCGCCACCGTTCAGATACATCTGAAGAAAAATGGCATAGTCTTTTGCTGTACTTGAAAGCCCCGCCCCACCTGAAAAAAATGTTTTGGCCCCTTTTACAGGATAATCGGTATCGTAAAAAGTTTCCGGGTATTTTTTCCATTCACCGTCTACCTGGCGTTGAACTGCAACCAGCCGGTCTGCCTTGCTTTCCGGCAAATAGAAATAAGTGTCCTCCATTCCCAGGGGATCGAAAATATGTGTTTTCAGAAACTCGTCGAACGGCATTCCAGAAACCACTTCAATGAAATACCCCAAAACATCGAGACCTTCGCTGTAGTGATATTTTGTTCCTGGTTCGAAATGAAGCGGAAGTTCAGCCAGCTTTTTTACACTCTCTTCGATGGTAATGTTTTCTGTTGTAAAAAGATCGGTTACCCCGGCCTTTTCATAAATCAGTCTCATCCGCTCGTCGGCATCGATTATGCCGTATCCGATTCCCGAAGTATGTGTCAGAAGGTGTCTGACAGTTATCGGGTTTTTTGCGGGCATCCCGGTCCATGTGGTATCGCTGTACTGAAAATCCTTCAGTACCTGCATGTTTTTGAATTCCGGGATGTATTTGGCAACCGGGTCATCCAGCCGGAACCTGCCCTGTTCCCAAAGCATCATAACAGCGGTTGAAGTGATGGCTTTTGTTTGTGAAGCGATACGAAAAATATCATCCCGTTTTAGTTTTCGACCTTCCTCATTATTTGCCATTCCATAAGCTTTCCAGTGCACTATCTTTCCATCCCTGGCTATCAGGGAAACAATTCCCGGAACGTCTCCTTCGACAACTGCCTCGCGGCACATCTGATCGACGCGCGCCAGTCGTTCCGACGAAATTCCCACACTTTCAGGAGTACCCCCGGTTAAAACAGGCGAAACCTGAATCGATTCGGTCTGTGCAAAAACACATATCACAGCGACCCATAAAATACCAGTAAATGCTAACTTTTTCATATTGTTCAGTTTTTATATAATCCTCGTTTCATAGAACCTTTATTAATCACCAATTATTTATGTGGCACAAAAAATGACTTTGTTCTTTTAAATGACGTCGATGCACCTTCCGTTTATTTTCTTTCCTTTTCCTCCCTTCGGGAAATTAGGATAGGTATTACAATCTCATCAAACCCGTTAGCCAGCCTGCGCTGTGCGGAATCCAGTCTTCATCGGTAAATGAAAAAGGACCATCGTTCTCCTTTTTCGGCGGAACATCATATACAAATTGCTTTCCGGTGGAAAATCCGTTGCAAATAACTCCCCGGGTCTGGAACCAGGTTCCGGCCCAGCGGCTGCCGATGTGGCAAATCATACTTGCCGGTAAAGCCGCTCCTTCGGGTACATCAGTGCTGAAAACCACGCATCCCTCTTTTACATTTTCCTTTGTAATGCCGGCGTTTAACCCTGCCAGCCACTGCAGGTTTCCGTAAGCAATGTTTTTCAATTTTGGCTCGTTGAGTAATTCGGCCAATTCGAGGGCCAGCGCCGCAGTATATCCGTAAACAGCATTGGTTCCGTGAAATGTTCCGCAAAACCAAATGGCGCCTTCACCTTTAAAAATTCCCTGAGGAACGAGCAAAAACGGATTTTTTTCGCATCCCGGTATCAAATACCCGTAGGTAAAATCAGTTAATGTCTTTTCCCATTTTTCCGCATCTTCATGATTTGGATATTCTTTCAGGAGATGAATTAACGGCACGAGATAATTGGGGTAAACACCGCCCATATCAGTACCGAATTGTGTGCCATTGTCGCCTGGCACAATTCCGTGCACCCATGAAGGTTCAGCGTGATTCATGCTGCCAAATTCATAAAAATGACCGTAAAAACCTTCCATTTGCTCCGACTTCGGAATCTGGCGCTCCATTACTTTTCGCGCGTAATCGAAAGCAGCTTTTTCAGCTCCCGCCACCTTCAGTTTATTCATTTCCTGAGAAGCTCCCGCCATTAAAACGAGGTCGCGGGTTGGCCATTCGTCATCCGGAATTTTGGCGTCGTCGGGCAAGCCACGCTGCATTTTCAGGTATCCGTATTCTCCCATTGGCGTTGCTGAATTCAGCAACCAATGGTAAGCAAGTTTTGCCGTCTTTTCATATTTACGTCTTTCTTCGGAATAATCATCGGGAAGTAACTGCACGGCTTTTGCCAGCGCAATAACTGCTTTCATGGCATCATGCGGCAAAATATCCCTTTCGTGGCCAATTATATCGTGCGACATGGAACCGTGCGGAAATCCCAGTTCCTGTGCTTTTTCCTGCGTCATCACCAGGTAATCGCAACCGACTGTAATTTGTTTGTGAATGCGTTCGGTGAACTTTTCATCGAACCTGCCGGGAGTTTTTTCAAGCAGTTCTTCCAATGCAATAATCATGGCGCTTTGCGCCGGACTTTCAACCCACAGGGTTCCGGCATCCTGCCAGCCTGCGCCTACTTTTGTAAAATGACGGCGCCGCTCGAGCATATCTACAGAAGACCATTCGATAGTGGAATCCCAAAGAATATTCTTTTTTACGATTAGGCCAGAATCACGAAAAACACATTTATCACCCGAAAAAATTTCAATATTCCATTCACCCTCTTCTGTAATATCATTAAATTCAGCTACCCACCAGTGGCTTTTCCATATTTCGCCCCAGTATTTGCAATCGGTTTGGTATTTCTTTTCATGAAAAGCCGGGGTTAAAACGCAATTAGTATTTTCCGGTAATATTTCTTTTTTGGGCAACCGAATGATAATTCGAACAGGCGATCCGGGTTTATAACCAACCTGAGAAAAAAGCAATCCGGCAACACCATCTTCCACCGAATAATTTTCTCCTTTAAAAAGTGGAAAGGTTTCCGGTTTTACTTTTGCTGAATTGGTTTCGCAGGAAGTTAACATACCTGTTCCTGCCATTGCAACCGAAGAAATTGCCCCGGTTTTTAGAAAATTCCGTCGCGAAAAATTGTTTTTGCTCATTTTTCTATCATTTTTAGATTACAGGTAGTAGCTGCTGCCAATCGGAAATTTTTGTGTATTACAAAACAATTCGCTGTAAATGGTTAGTTTTGGATTGCTGGTTTTAAATTTAATTGAGATATGAAGTATTGGGGCACCCGGTTCAATTTGCAGCATTTTGGCAACTTTATTCGTTGCCGCCTCGGCCCGCAGTTCAGAAGAAGAACCAACAACTTCAATCAAATATTTCTGGGATAAGGTTTTAAAAAACGAACCTTCAGTAAATTCCAAGTCAATAAAACCCGGTAATGCAGCCCCTGAAAACCAGTTTTTTTCATAAGATACCGGAAAATCGGCAACAAAGCGCAATCTTTCAAAAAAGAGGCAAATTTCCTGCTTGTCTTCTGAATTTAATGATGAGAATATTTCACCGTTCCATTTACTTTCTTTTGGTTTTTGAAGAAAAATAGTTTTAACATTCTCTCCAACAGCCTCTGAGAAACCTTTTACATTTAACAGTCCCAGCGATTTCCTTCTTTCAATTACAATACTACCCTTTCCATGCTGTTTTTCAATAAATCCCTCTTTCAAAAGTTCGTCCAGTGCTTTTCTGGCTGTTGTTCTTGTAATCGAAAAAGTCTTGCAAAGTTCATTTTCGGATGGAAGTAAATCACCAATTTTGAACTCTCCAAGCTGAATTTGCTTTTTTAAGCTATCGCGAATAATCCTGTATTTTTTCATTATTTCTGACTATTTAACCAGTCCCAAAGGATTTCTCCCAATGTCCATTCAGCTTCTGCATGCATTCCTTTTTCAAAGTAGTTCCTTTCCGATTCGTTTTCGCTGTTTTTATGGGAAATGGCAACCATTGACATTTCATTTGACATTTGCATCATCCCTTATTGTCCGCTATTGAAAGAATAAAAAAACTGCTGTTCGTTGTAAAAATCTGGTTTCGCATAATAATTACAATACATTTTCTTGTCCGTACAAGTTTACGAAATAATTCTTGTCCGTACAAGTATTATTTTTAAAAAATAATCAAATCCCCATTCAGTACCACCCCGATATTTCGATTTATATTTTCCCGGACAATTCAGGTTGCAGGAAAAAAAGTTCAGAAACAATCAGAATACGGAAAAATAATTTTGCTTTTTTTCAAAGTAATCTGGTATTATCACATCCAGCCAGTTATTGATAACCTGCCGGGCCTGGTCGTTCAATTGAAATATTCGTATGTCATTCTTCCACTGATTTTGGCATGTTGTAAATATAGTCGAGATGATTGGACCTGTTATGAAGAATTTTTAGATATCGGTTAAGTGAATCATTGTATTCAACCCGGTAATCCTCGTGCAGTTTTTTTGTAACGAGATTATAAAGCCGGTTGGTTGTAACCGCAAGTTTTGAATCGAAAACTGTCCAGCATGTGCCTAATTCATCGGCATAATTCTCGAATACATCATCCAGTAAATTCCTGAGTAAATCAGCTTCCCTGTTTTTGTTTTTTGTCACTTTTACGAAATGATTGATGTATCCCACTGACTTGGTGATAGCTTTGGCAAGTTTTTTTTGAACAATGCCGCGTTCACCGGGAAATAGAATCTCATCGTTAATTTTTTCAATTGTTTCTTCAAAAAGTTCTTCCTCTGCATCAGTTCCATCAACATACTGAAGATTTATAAAATCATATAATTCGCGATTTTTGGAGGCAAATTGTATCACCAGTTTTTGAAGTTCTTCCACTGGAATCTCGCTAATAGCTTGTTTGAACTCTTTTGATAATCGTGGCATTTCGTTATTTTAAATCAGGATCTAAAATTATAAAACAGAGGACATTTGTGTCAATAATCAACAAAAAATCTTTTATTTTTTGAATACCCGTACCGGCACATCTTCGGGCGACTGGTCGGTTCCCACATCCCGGGGTTCGCAAAACCAGACGAGTTTTCCTTCGAGTGTCAAACCTTCGGGGCATTGATTTGCATCGGGATGTGTTTCCATAAATCGCTGCAACATTTCCTGCTGCATTTGTTTCATTACTTCAGGATATTTTTCTGAAACATCGGTCGATTCCAGCGGATCGTTTTCCAAATCGTATAACCGGTGCACAATTCCGGAAGGCCCGTAACCGGTGGCGTAGCCAATTCCCAAATCGCGGCTGCCGGTGGTAAAAACGTATTTCCATTTTTTTGAAGTGACCATTGCCAGGTTGTCTTCCAGGTATTCCGAAAAAGCAATTTCGCGGTGTTCTTCCGTTTCATTTTTCAGCACCGGCAAAAAACTTTTTCCCTGGGCTTCTGAAATCGCTTCTTCGCCTAAAATGTCAAGAATGGTTGGCACCACATCGATGTACTCAACCAGTGCATTTTCTTCGGAACCCGCTTTAAAGAGGTCGCCGGCTTTTAAAATCATGGGTTGACGAATCGCCTCCTCCCACATGGTATGCTTCTCAAACCGTTTGTGTTCGTTGAGTAAATAGCCGTTGTCGCTGATGTAAATTACCAGCGTATTTTCATCCAGACCGTTTTCTTTAACCGCATCGAGCACAATGCCGATATTTTTATCGAGGTACTCGGTAGAGGTGTAATACGCAGCAATTATTCCGCGTTTTTCATCATCTGTAAGGTTTTGAAATTTGGCAGGAATCCAGCGATCGTCTTCCGGGCTTCCTTCGGGCAGCGGCATGTCTTCGGGATTGTATTTTCCGGCAAATTCAATCGGATAATAATAGGGATGGTGCGGCTCAAAAAATGCCATCCACAGGAAAAACGGGTTATCATTGTTTTCTTTTATAAATTCAGCCGCTTGCCGGGCATAAAATGTACCTGATGAAAATTCATCGTAAACAGCATGTGGCAGGTTGCGGCTGTTCATCCATTCCGGAATATCGCCGCGCGGAATATCACCCCGGTTGTAAAATTCCATGTTTGCGGGCAATTCCGGTTGTGGATTTTGTTCAAAAAACTGCCGGTATTGTGCGCCCTCAATCAAAGTGTCGAAACCATGATCGGGCAATCCGTCTTTGTACAGCGATGCCCACGCCCAGTTGTTGAAATGGGTTTTGCCGAACAACCCGGTTTTGTACCCCCGGTCGCGCAAATGCTCTGCAATGGTAATATTTTTCTCGTCGGGGAAAGGTGTAAACAACAGGTTTACTCCAGTTGCATGAGGGTACTTTCCCGTTAGCAGCGACTGCCGCGAGGCACTGCAAATTGGGGAATTACAATAAGAATGTGTAAATAAAACCCCCTCTTCGGAAAGCCTATCGATGCCCGGTGTCTGAATTATTTCATTCCCGTAGGCGCCGGTAACTTTCAGCGCATGATCATCTGCCAGGATTACCACCACATTTTTGATGGGATTTTCTTTTGTTTTCTTTTTTTCTTTACAGGAAAGTGAGAAAACAAATAACAACAAAATTGAAAAACGAATCCAATGTTTCATATTAATTCACTTTAATGTTTTCACCCAGCTCCTGAAGCGCCCATTCGAGCGCCCAGCCGGTAAACGAAGCATAGTAAAAATCTATTGTAAGCAGCAGAATTGTTGATTTAATACGGTTCATTTTCTGTTTGATTTATCTGATTAGTTCGTTTTTAAACTATTCGCTCCTTCTTCCAGGTTGAATGTTTCTCCATTGTAAGTAAAAGTTCCTGACAATCCTTCGGGCAGGGTTATCCGGGCTTCCAGCCCTTTCTTTTTCTGTTGATAATCAACTTTAATTTTCCCTTTGGGGTGCGGCATGGATGCCTGAACTGTTTTTAAATCGCCAAGGTGCGGTTCTATTTTCACAGAGTTAAATCCAATATCGGCCCGTTTGATGCCGCATACCGAACTCAGCAGGTAATAAGCCGGGTGTGCGCTCCAGGCGTGGCAGTCGGACCGGTCGTGCGAGGCAAAACCTGTTTCTCCGCAAGTGGTGTGACCCCGGTCGATAAAATTATACCAGAAATCAAGGTTTTCCAAATAGAGGTGCTCATTTCCGGTTTTTTCCATGGCTTTAAACAGGAAAAAAGAGAAGTAGGAACTGGCCATTTCTTCGAAACCTTCAAATTCTAA